>JACRDE010000137.1 GCA_016212935.1 Desulfomonile tiedjei
ATGTCCCCGTGCCCTGCCTTGTTTCCGTTCCAAGTCACCTCGTATCTCAGGACTTCCATACCTTCGGAAGCAGCGAAAATCTTAGCCGGAGCCACAAAAAATATGAGAACCATCGCAAGCGTGACCATTTTCCTAGACAATTGCGAATAGGTCCTCAAAATCTCTTCTCCCCTAAACTCCTCACGGCGAATTCCGGTCTTCGGAATCATCTGAATCTACGCCAATAGAATTTCTTGTTTACCTCCGGCATGAATATGACAAGCTGGTCACCAGTTATCTGATACGGCCATTTCACCGTATTCCCAACATCGTCGGTGATGCTGATTTCGCTCTTTTCAAGCGAATATTTGCCGGTACGGCTTTTCATTGCTTCCGAGTTTTCTTTGTCCATCCTGTTGAAAATCACTTGCCCCTTGTCGGTGAACTCGATCACGGTCCTAGTCGCGTCCCTGGGACGTTCCTGATCGCCCTTATCATTAACCTGATAAAGAAGCTCCCATGTGTCAGCCAGACTCTTGTCCAGACTTGCTTCTGTCACGGTGCCCGAGCTTGTTGGGTTGGGCTCTACTTGAGCGGTCTTCGGAACGTTCATACTAAGACATGAAACGCACAAAAGGGGTGCCAGACTCATTATTACCAAGATTGCACGCCCTAAGCGAACCGACATTAAGATTAACCTCTAGAGTAGTTGGAACCTCTCTGAACAAAATTCGGAATCAAAGTTACCACAGGCTGCGAAAAGGCTTATCATCTGCACCGGCGGCAGCAGTTGTCTCCGCGGGAGATGGCGTTCGGACGGAATCAGGTTTTGCAGCGACTGCTTCAGTTGGCTCGGGTTTTGGACTCGCAGCCCTCTGAACCGGGAATTCGCCCCGCGCCAGCCTCGTGAGGAACCCCTGATCAGCGACGACGCAGTAAGAACCGACCTGGAGCGTGTGAAAAACGGCCTCAGCGTCTTGCCAATCCAACCCTATGCAACCGTGGGTCAATCTACCACCGGTAGCCTCAGCATAATGGATATATTTCATCCCGTCAAATACCAGCTTATAGCGAAAGAATCCTGGAACTCGTCGGTCTTCCCAGCGTCTGGGTATTGGCTCGTTTTCCTCGCGAAAATACCAGTCCGGCCTTATCCAATCGTCGACAGCGACTTTCTTGCTTATTGGGAACACGCCCGCGTGCGTCTCGAAAGCTCCGTGCTCAGTCTTGCCTTTGCCGATTGCAACCGGCCCAATTCTGAGGAGACGCCCGTTGCTGTCACAAAGGTAGAACTGGAAATTCCTCTTATCTATGAAAATAAACGGCTTTCCGTTTCTGTTTCTCACGAGGCTTACGATGCGCCTCGCTTCTCCCATCACATTCTGCACTTGGCCCTCGTCACTTATCCTGTGGCCGTAGGGATCCTCGTACATCTGCTGTTGCGGAGGTGCTTGGTCAACTCTGGCCCGCGGATTCTGCCTCTGCCGGGCCATTTGCTCACGCAAAATCATTTCGGCATCTCTAGGATCGTATTGAAGATTTGCCGTAGGATACTGTTGATATTGGTCCTCCGGCTGCCCGTAAGGGGACTGCTGGTAATAGTCCGGATAATACATTTGCGACCAAGCAGGGCTCAGAAGGGCACACAAGGCGAGAATCACCCCTAAACATACAAGTATATTACGCATGATTGCAGCCCTCTTCTCTCGCATAAGTGCGAAAACTCCTTCATAACCTTGAAATCGCTCTCATCTATAATTTAAATCAGTATCGCTGTCAACTACCCTGGAATTGCGGAATGTCGTTTGTGAGTGTTCAGACTAATCGCACGACTTTCGTGGATGTGTCGCGATGCTGGTCACCTCCCCACGAATAATGCACACTTTCATGCATATATCAGACCAGTAGCCCGTATTTCTTCATCTTATATTGCAGGTTGCTGCGGGAAATGCCGAGTGCCTTGGCCGCTTGCGCCTGCACATTGCCTGAATTCTTCAGTGCCTGGAGGATGATTCTCTCTTCGATTGCATCAAGAGTCTCTGTCAGACCTTTTTCCCCTGAGATCAGAGTGTCCAGTTGAGTTTCTATCTCCGGCGACTCCCTCAGTTCCGCTGGCAAATCTTCGGGCATGATGGTCGCGCTCTTGCAAAGCACAAGGGCTCGCTCGATTATGTTCTCCAGTTCCCTGACATTGCCTGGCCAAGAATACCTGAACAAAGCCAACATCACGTCTGCATCCACTTCTTTCAGCGAGCGACCAAGTTTCTCGCAGAATTTGCTCACGAAATGAGCCACCAGGAACGGGATGTCCTCTCGGCGATCTCTCAAGGGTGGAACATCGATCCGCACCACGTTCAAGCGGAAAAAGAGATCTCCCCTGAACCGACCTCCTTCAACTTCCTCCTTTAGATCCTTGTTAGTAGCTGCAATTATTCGAACATCCACTTTTATGTCTTTGTTGCCACCCACTCTCTGAAATTCGTGTTCCTGGAGAACCCTGAGCAGCTTAACTTGTAAGGCGAGCGACATCTCTCCCACTTCGTCAAGGAAGAGCGTCCCGCCGTCGGCAAATTCGAACTTGCCCTGCTTAAGTCCCGCTGCGCCGGTGAAGGCTCCCTTCTCGTATCCGAAAAGCTCTGATTCCAGAAGGTTTTCCGGGACCGCTCCGCAATTTATGGAGACAAAAGGAGCATTGTTCCTTGAGCTTGCCCGGTGGAGTCCTCGGGCGATCAATTCTTTGCCTGTACCTGATTCCCCACAGATAAGCACTGTGGTGGGCGTGTCGGCAACACGTTTCATTATGGAGAACACCGTGTCCATGGCTTTGGAATTGCCGATTATATTACCCCAGAGGCTCCCCAGCTCGATTTCCAGATGCCTTATGTTTTTTACGAGAGAGCGTCTTTCCACGCCCCGGGCCACAGAGCGTTTTACGTCCATGTTGTCGAACGGTTTTTGAATGTGATCCAGGGCACCTTTCTTCATGGCTTCCACGGCCTGATCCACCTCAGCGAACGCGGTCATGAGGATGATTGGCAGATCCGGATCTATGGCGGATATTTTCTCCAATAGATCAATTCCCGTCATTCCCGGCATCTTTATGTCTGATAGAACCGTATCCACGGGAGTTTGACTTATTATCTCGAGGGCTTGCGCCCCTGAGGACGCCGTAAGCACTTTGTAGCCTTCGTCCAGAAGCAAATCTTCAAGCACCACCAGGTAATTCTTTTCATCATCAACGATCAGAACCGTGCTCATAAGTGAACTCTCGACACTGTGGAATATTCCGATTGGTACGTGAGCCTTGAGGCTCAGGCGGACCCACGCGACGAACTTGCAGGTGTCGGTTCGCCTGCTGGAAGCAGAATGGAAAAAACGGCCCCCTCCCCTTCTTTGCTCGTCACTGTGATTTCACCACAGTGCGCGGTGATTATGTTGTGAACCACAGACAGCCCCAGACCGGTCCCCATTTCGTGCGTAGTGAAAAAGGGGGTAAAAATTTTCTGAAGGTCGTTCTCCTTTATCCCGTGCCCTGTATCTGAGAAATCGATTCTGACTCTCGAGTCTTCACGTTTGACACTAGTTGCGAAGACTCCTCCATTTTCCATGGCGTCGAACGCGTTAATGGCTATGTTGAGGAATGCCTGATACAGAAGATCCTGATCGCCGAGAACTATTGGTGTGAACCCGTTTAGTTGACGGTCTTTCCATTCAATGCCGCGTGTTGTGATCTCTTGTCCGAGATTATCCCTCACCCGCGAGATTGCGTCCCGCACATCGATTGCCTGCGTTGAGGGTGATCTGGGCCTTGCGAAGTCGAGAAAATCCGTCAATATACTACTCAGGCGTGTCGCTTCCTCTACAATTATGCCTGAGAGCTTTTGCACTCTTGCCGGTTCAGGATTGGTCTTCTTTGCCAGGACTTCGGCAGACGACCGAACTATCCCCAGCGGATTTCGAATCTCGTGGGCTATGGTTGCGACCATCTGTCCTATGGAGGCAAGTTTCTCAGATTGCTGAAGCTGTTCCTCAAGCTGTTTTTGTTCTCTCGCCCTCAGCATGAGGATACGCTCCCCTCTCCTGACGATTAGAGTTAGAGTGATAAAGAGAAACACCATAAGACCTGCGGCCACCACAATAACCACCATTATGGACCGCTGCACAGTAACGTACTGATCGGTGACATCCTGGGTGATCTGGATGACGCCGTAAATGGTGCCGAGCATCCAGTAATTGCCCGTGACTTCCCTGAGTGGATAGTATGTTTCAGTGAGTCTCTTTCCGTACCAATGGGTTTCCGCTTTTTCCTGACGGATGTGCGTGGAGTCTCTACCGCTCAATGCCTCGTCAACTGCTGAATTCCTGGGCTCTTCCTTGCCTATAAGATCGTATTCTGTGCTGTAGATGATCGTTTTTTGTCTGTCTATTATTTTGATGCGCTGTATTTTCAATCCATACGTGAAATCCTTAATGAGCGAATCCAGGGCTCCGAACTGATCCCATTTGCGCAAATCCATCGGAATTTCGCGGGCCTTCAGTGGCGCGTAAAACCCGGCGTAGATGTTGTAGTTTAGATTCTCTGCGAGGAGCCTGGCGTAGTTCTCCGCACTCTGGAGCAATGCTTCCACACTCTTGGAATAGAGAAAAGCCCCGAGCAAAGCTGTAACTACCGCAATCACGACGAAGCCGGAGACTATAAAGTACTTTAATAACCTGAAAGGACCGCCGCCTTTTCCGGCAGCAAAAGCGTCCAGCGCCATACCGGTCACCTGAAGAGAGTTACTGCTTCGGGCAATTTAGCATTGGTAGAAGCCATG
>JACRDE010000012.1 GCA_016212935.1 Desulfomonile tiedjei
TCATGGAGCGGGCCGGCCTGCGCGGAATCCTTATGGATGTGGTAGAAGCTGCCACACGACGGGGTGCTGAGCTGGATCAGAAATGATCCTATACTGTTTGTTGTCCAAAAACGTGAGAACTCGGTGGAGCTTCGTAAGAGAGGCGTAAGCTTTGAGAAAAGGTATGAAGCCAGTAAAATGGGCCTCTGCAATAAACCTCCCTTTCCCCCTCCAGGGAAAGTTGTCACAACTGGGCTCTCCGTACCCTTTTCTGAAGAGGGTTGGAGAGGTTTTCAGTTCAATGCCCACGTTGTCTTGGCGCCTGCGCTAACGAGAATATCCACCCTGATGTTTTGTCCTCTGAACCCAGAGGGGTATGACAGGGAATCATCTGCTGCGGCAGTGATTGTCCCTGGATAAATTCACACACGAATGTTCTGAATCATGGAAAGAGAATTCCGCTGCCCGTCTTGCGGAGCTGCCAATCTCGTAACTAATCCCGGGATCTTGATGAAGGTCTGCGATTACTGCAAGACCGCCATCTACTGGGACGACGAATCAGCTCTGCGCGCAGGGCAGAAGTCAATGGATCTGCCTGAATCCACGCGTTTCAAAGTCGGCGCTACGGGCAAAGTCAAAGGCCAGTCTTTCAGGGTCCTGGGGAGGCTGTCGTATGCTTACGAGAACGGCTCGTGGAACGAGTGGTTCGTGGAAATGCAGGACGGACGAATCCTGTGGTTGAGTGAGGATGAAGGCGAGCTTTTCCTGGAGCGACCGCTAACATTGACCGGACCCGTTCCTGAGCATTCAGCGCTCAAGCCTGGTATGGAAGTCTCTCTAGGAAACAACAAGACCGGTATAGTGGAGGAGCTCGGCCAAGCGCGCTGCATCGGTGGTGAAGGAGAAATTCCCTTTCAGGTGGAAATCGGCGAGATCTATGCGTACGCCGATGGCGCGTCCCCTGACGGCAGTTTTTCTTTCGGCCTGGAATACGACAGTACAAATGGGCCTCCGCGGGCATTCATCGGGCAGATAATCGAGATAAAATCCAGCCGTTCCGAGCAGAAGGCTGCGCCTGAGAGCCGGCTCGGTCAGATTATTCGTTGTCCATCCTGTGGAAAGCCATACGAAGGGGCTCGGGTCGAGACCACTGCAATGGTGGTCTGCGCTGCGTGCGGCTCAGGCCTGGAGCTGGACGAGGCCAAAGCCAAAGTGGTGGGCAAGAATATAGGCCGGGAACCGAAGTTCACATTTCAGACAGGAACGCCGCTGACTCTGGAAAAAGTGAAATACCAGGTCATGGGCCGTCTGCTTTATGTGGAAAACAAATATCAGTCTTTCGAATACGTGTTGCACAATCCGGACGCTGGCTATTTGTGGCTTTCGGAAGAGGACGATCATTTCACACTAAGCCGGCCTTCCCATGTAGCTGTAGCCATCCCGCCGGTACACAAGGCTAGACAGAAAATAGCGGTCGGACAGGAGACTTTCAGGTTCTACGAGCAGGGCGCTCAGACGCTCCAGTGGGTCGATGGGGCCTTGCCGTGGCGCGCTGTCGTGGGTGAGAAAACCAATTACACACATCTTGTAAAGCCTCCGGAATGCATAGATAGGGAAATCTCGGGCACCGAGGTGGAGACCTTTCGCGGGCGGTATATTGGTCACGACGAGTTGAAGGCGGCACTTCCCAAAGACTTCCAGCTGCCCTCCAGTCGGGGAGTCTATTCCTGCCAGCCCTATGTCCCATACTCGTGGGTCAAGGGTTTGCGGTATGTGGGTGGGGTTTTTCTGATCCTGAACGTGCTATTACTGCTTTACAGTTATTCAGCGGACAAGAACACCATCATGCTTCAGGAGAAGGTGACCTCGGATCAGTATTCGAAAGATTACCTTACGCAGCCCTTCGAACTGAAGCGTGACGGCACAGTGCTGCGGCTGAGCGGGCATGCTCCGCTGGACAATTCGTGGCTCTCAATGGATTTTGCCGTTGTGGATGCGTCCGACAGCGTTATATCGGAATTTTTCGGTGAGGCGGGCTACTATCACGGGGCCGATTCCGAGGGCCACTGGAGCGAGGGAACCTCAAACTTTGCCTCCTACTTCAAGGTTCGCAAGGCAGGCCGGTATCGTCTGCTCGTGCATGCCTCAGGAGGCAGCGGAATAAACGGGCCTTCGAGAAACGAGCCCATATTCATAAGGGTCGCTTCAGATTCAACCATCTCATGGTACTTCATAGTACCAATACTGCTTGCTCTGTTGGCTCTGCTGATCGAGCCCATGGGCAGATTCTCCTTTGAGTCCAGGCGGTGGAAAGCGGTGATGGAGTGATGGGAGGTCGGCCCGATAGTCAAGTCTCGGTCAGGATTCGGGGGCTATCGAAACAATGCAAACCGGCATGTCTTGCAGATAGGTAAAACCGATGTCAAAGGGTCTGATCCCAAGGGTTCTTTTTGTAGGCGTGCTTTTGGCCTCAACGGTGACGGCATATGGGGCGTGCTTTCACGGTTGGTTCCTCCCCAGACCTCTCGAGAAGCCGGTGAGCATCAGAGAAGGATCCACAGGGCACTCGACAGGCCACGGCTATTTTTTCGGTAGGACGCACTCAGGAGGAGGATACAGGGGCGGCAAATGAGCCGGCGAATGCCCCATACCAAGATCCATGGCTGAGAGCGCCAATGCGAAGGATGAAACCATTAGGACCGGCATCTGAGGCTGTCTCAAAACCATCTAGGCTTAGAGAAACGAGCCACGAAAGTCACGAAAAACCATTAGTAGGACCGGCAGCTTGCCGGTCATCCGAGAGTTTCATCGGATTTTGCTTTCAACGAAGTGACTTCGGACAGCACGCGGCACCATCCGAATCCAAAATTTCCCGAGTCTCCCCTTGTCAAAGGGGAGAACATGAATGAAACGATCGAGAAACGAAAGAAATCAAGAACTCGCCTCGGAGAAGGAATATGGAACAACTCTGGCACGATCTGAAACCTTTGGCCATGATTGGCACGCTGATCTATTCAGTCATCGGGCTGGCAATTTTTGCCGCAGCTCTGTGGATTATGCAGACTGTATCGCCTTTTTCCCTGCGCAAGGAAATTGAGGAAGACCAGAATACGGCACTTGCGATAATCATGGGATCAGTGTTCATATCGCTGGCAATAATCATACAGGCCGCGATTCGGTAAACCAAGATCTGGACTGACCATAATATAATGAGCCAACGGTTCCCGGGTATTTTTCTCCTGGCTGCGGTATTTGTGATTGCCGTTTGCGGACTGATTTACGAACTAATTGCGGCTTCTCTCTCCAGCTATTTGCTGGGAGGGTCTGTCACTCAGTTTTCCATAGTCATAGGCGTTTTTCTTTCTGCTATGGGGTTGGGCTCGTATTTGACCCGCTTCGTTGAGAAAGGTCTTTCCGACGCGTTCATAGCGATCCAGATCGGGATAGGGCTTTCGGGAGGGTTTTCCGCAGGGATACTTCTGTTCACGTTTGTGGCATTGCCAGCTTACCTCCCTGTGCTCGTGGGAGTGCTCACGGTAACCGGCACCCTGGTGGGAATGGAGATCCCGATCCTCATCAGGATCTTGCGTAGCCAGGAGGCCCTGAGGCTGACGGTATCGAACGTCCTGGCGCTGGATTATCTTGGGGCGCTTCTTGCCTCATGTGCTTTCCCGCTGTTTTTTGTTCCGTATCTGGGAATGCTCCGCACGAGTTTTCTATTCGGAATGATCAATGTCGGGGTTGCTGCTGTGGGCATACGTGTTATGGCCCACATGCTCGGCAACAAGAGAATGTTGGCCATATCGGCCGCAGCTTCGGGAATCGTGCTTGCCGTAGGATTTGCCGGTTCCGGCATGTTCACCTCGTTTGCGGAAAATGTCCTTTACCAGGATGACATAATATTGGCTCGACAAACACCTTATCAGCGGATTGTCGTGACCAGATGGCGCAACGATGTCCGCATGTTCATAGACGGAGGGCTGCAGTTTTCGTCAGTGGACGAGCATCGTTACCACGAGTCATTGGTTCATCCTGCGTTGTCGGCTCTCCCCGGCGCGGCAAGAGCTTTGATCCTCGGGGGAGGCGACGGAATGGCTGCTCGTGAAGTCCTGAAGCACCCCGGCATCCAGACTATTGATCTGGTGGATCTGGACGCCGAGGTCGTTCGACTTTTTCGCGAGAGGCCTGCGCTCGCTGGCCTCAGCGATAATGCCCTGTCGAATCCAAGGGTTAGAACACACATTCAGGACGCGGGGAAATTTCTTGAGGAATCCGTGGAATTCTGGGACGTTATTTTCCTGGATTTACCGGACCCCAACAACCTGTCTCTGGCCCGGCTTTACACAAAGAGCTTCTACAAGCTTGTGTCACAGCATCTGAATGCCGGCGGAATAGCGGTGACTCAGGCCACCAGTCCGTTTTACGCTCCAGAAGCCTTCTGGTGCGTGGCCAAGACCTGGACGGAAACTAAGATCGGGCCTGAAGGGGGCGACAGTTTCTATGTGTATCCATACCACGTATACGTACCTTCCTTTGGCGACTGGGGATTTGTAATGGCTTCCAAGAGAAAGATCGATACTGGTATGCTGAAACTCGGCAAGAGCATCCCGCTGAAGTTTCTTACCGACGAGACTTTGCCGACCCTGTTCATCTTTCCCAAAGACAACGGCCCCATTCAGGATGTAATGTCCAATCGTTTAGACGATGAAATACTGGTAAAGTATTATCGTCAGGGATGGCGTCGTTTCGGATCGTGAACAATTGATCGGATTTCACAAATTTGATAGTCTGTTATAATGCGCATATTACGAGCACAAGAGCACTTGCAAAATTCAGCATGATGAGTTACTTTATACTCGTTTCATCAATTATTCCGAGCGCCGGAGAATCAAATGGCAGAGCGAAAATCAATAGCTGCAACATCGCAAATGAAGAAACTCATGGCCGATCATTTCACGGCTTTGGACGCTGCCAAAAAGGAAGGAAAACCGAAAGTTGCGTGGTGTACCTCAGTCGGTCCGGCTGAGCTTTTGCACGCAATGGGATTCTTAGTCTATTTCCCTGAAAATCACGGTGCTCTTTTGGGCGCTACGCGAATGGCTACCGATTTCATACCACTTGCAAACGCG
This sequence comes from Desulfomonile tiedjei, assembly GCA_016212935.1. Classification (GTDB taxonomy): domain Bacteria; phylum Desulfobacterota; class Desulfomonilia; order Desulfomonilales; family Desulfomonilaceae; genus Desulfomonile; species Desulfomonile tiedjei_A. The sequence goes on from JACRDE010000012.1 coordinate 5,109, forward strand.
ATTGGTTATTCACCGGATATTTGCTCTTACCTCACCGCGGACGTGGGCGCCTACCTGAAAGGCATGACCCCGCTGACCAAGGCCTACGGTCTGGAAGCCATTCCCAAAGCGGACGTGCTGGTCTACAACACAAATCAATGCAGAGACGTCCAGGACTGGTTCGCGTTCTATGCGCGAGAATGGAATGTCCCTATCGTCGGTCTGCACACGCACCGGAACATTAAGGCCGTTGAGGACTACCACCTGGGCGACCTGGCTTCACAGATCAAGGCAATGATTCCCACCCTCGAACAGGTGTCCGGCAACCGATTCGACATCGACCGGCTGCGGGAAGTAGTCCGATTGTCACTGGAATGCACGAAATTGTGGCGGGAGGTCCTGGAGTGCGGAGCGGCTGTGCCCGCGCCTCTGACGTTTTTCGACGCGACGATTCACATGGCCCCGGCTGTAGTCCTTCGGGGATTGCCTGAAGCGGTTGACTACTACAAGCTTCTGCTGAAGGAGCTTCATGCGCGGATCGAAGAAAAAGTTTCCGCAGTGGAGGGCGAACGTCACAGGATTTACTGGGACGGCATGCCCATATGGGGCAAATTGCGCGACTTAAGCACTCTGTTCACTTCTCTCAAGGCAAACATTGTGGCTTCAACGTACTGCAACAGCTGGATTTTCGATGCATTTGACCCGGCTGACCCGTTCGAGTCGATGGCCAAAGCTTACACCGAACTGTTCATAGTGCGCGATGAAACATACAAAGAAGCTTACATGGATGAGTGGATCAAGCGCTTCTCAGTGGATGGGGTAATCTTCCACGATGCCAGGACTTGTCCCAACAATTCGAATAGCCGCTACTGCATGCCCCAGAGAATGACGTCCCGCCTGGGAGTCCCCACTCTGGTGATAAACGGAGATCTGAACGACCTGCGCTGCTATTCCGAGGAGCAGGCGAAGACCAATATCGAGGCATTTATCGAGCAACTGGACGAGAAGCGCTAGGGAAATGCAGAAGAAGTGTGGGGAGGTTCTTTTTGTAAGAAGGTCCTCCCCACACCCCCATATGCACTAACTTAAGGATGTCTGGCTCTTAATCCGTCATTCCGGCGAACTATCATGAAGAGTCGTTCACAACGGAACATGAAAATACCCTTGAAAAGAAAACCATGGCATCCTCAAAGATAAGAAATAAGAAATCCA
>JACRDE010000013.1 GCA_016212935.1 Desulfomonile tiedjei
ATCGGATTCTCGCAGGACTGCCCCGATTTTCTCGAGTTCGTCGCTGAAATCCTTGACCAATCGCGTCAGGATCGCCTGGTGTTCGTCCCGATAAAAAAGGAATAACCCCATCATATTGAGGCACCTCTCCGCTTTAGTCGGAAGCGCCATACCGATCTTGTCGGCCAGAAGATGCAATTCGGAGAGCACCTGCCCTATGCTCTGGTACCTTGATGAGGGCTCTCTTCTTGTGGCTCTCAGGATGAAGGTTCTCATCTCTTCCGGAAGATCCGGAACTAGATCCCTTGGATCAGGGATATCCTCGTACAGGTGCATGTGTAAAAGGCTTACGATATCGTTATCCTGAAACACTTCTTGCCCGGTCACCATCTTGAAGGCAGTAATCCCCAGCGAATAAATGTCCGACCTTTCATCCACCGGCAGGCCCCTTATTTGCTCAGGCGACAGGTACTTGGGCGTACCCACAACCCTGATGCCTTTCGTGCCGGTAGCGCATGCGAGCCCGAAATCCACGATCTTGGCCACATCGTTCTTTTGAATGAAAATGTTTCCTGGTTTTATATCACGGTGGATAATTCCACGTTCATGCGCATAACTTAGTCCCGCGCACACTTGCAGCAGGACTTCCAGGGACTTCTCCAGCGGCAGTCTGCCGCTTTCCCTCAAAGTCGTTTCCAGAGAAGCACCGTCGAGAAGCTCCATTATTATGAACACGGTCTTATAGAGCTGCTCGATATCGTAGACCTTTACTATATTAGGATGGTTTAGGCCCGCTATGGTCCTGGCCTCGTTCTGAAATTCACCGATGAACTCTGCGGCCATGGCCATATTGTGCTTCAACATCTTTATGGCCACAGGCATGTTGAGAGTCGAATGCTTGCCCTTATAGACGATGCTCCAGCCGCCGCGACCGATGATCTCGTGAATCACGTACTTGCCTATGGTGCGGTCCACGGTCAATGAGGAGCGTGAAAACCTGTTGGTAACGGTTTGCGTAAGGAAATGTCTGACTTCGGGGTATTCGTCACAGGCGGTCTCGAAATCGTCCTTGCACAATCTCCATACTACCAGATCTGTTTGAGCTTCAGCGTTTGCGCTTCGATGCTCACCTGTCAGGATGGCCATTTCTCCGACCACTTCACCCGGTCCCAGTGTCGCTATTGGATGGACGATTCCATCTTTCTCAAGGGTAATATTACAGGCGCCTTCCTGAATTATGTATAGGCTGTCCCCTTCATCTCCCTGCGAAATGAATCTTTGGCCCTGTCCGAAGATAACCGGGGTCATGGACATTGACAGGCGCTGTTTGGCCGGCTCTGATATCGCGTCGAAGAACCGCGTCGTCATGAGGAACTGTTGGTCTGGTTCAACACTCTTGAAAGAGAATTCAGAGCCTTCGAAATCCTGCATTACAGCCCCCGATTGGAAGATCGACGAGTCTTCAAGCGATTTCGGCCATTGAGTCGACGGCCTGAAAAATTCCCCCGATGGTTTCATTATAGTTCGGACTTGCTTATAGGCAAATCCAAAACTTGAGGAACCGAACACTGTTTCGATACGCTATGGCTCACAGAGACAATTCTCGGCGATCCGCCGAATTCAGTTCTCTGTGGCGCCATGCTTGTGACAGATCGGTATATTCTGCCGTTGCGGTGACGCGACTGGAGAGGTTCTGAATCGCGTTCTCGACAAGAACTACGACCACATCTGCCGGAAAAACGGCCCATGGCCACCATGTTAGTTCTGTGAAAGCAGAATGGTGTGAGCCAAAGTGGCAACGCTCAGAGGCTATCACTAAACAACCCCCGGATGTTATGAGATAACAGTCTTTGATTCATCGTGAGAATATCTTATTGCGGATCTGAGGCTTTTGTCTTTATTTTTTCGACTCTTTCGTCTATTCTACTTGATAATTCTCAAGTCCCTACAGATTCCGACCCGTTTTTCCACTTGCCTACCTACGGGATCTGCAGACCGAGGGGCTACCTAATTGCTTAAGAAATTCTGAATTCGGAGCATTGCCGAGCTGGCCGTGCATGAGCTTGGCTCAAAACCGGCTCGAAGCGGCATTGCGCGGAAGGAGCTGAAATGCCTAAGCTTGTACTGATCACGATGGTTTTGATCAGTTTCGTTGCGGTTGCAGAAGTGTCCGCTACGTGCACGGGTTACGTGAATTCTCTGGACGAGATAAGCTTGAAAATAGAGCGCCTCAAAGACATGATCTTCCTGAACTATCAGAAATCCGGTCTTGTAATGTGGGCGCCGCTCTACTATTGGGTCACTGACGGCGGCAACGAAATTTTCTATTGCTACGCGCTCCTGCCTCTTGGTCAAATGGACCCCATTCTGATGGATCGCGTAAACAAGTACTGCACCGACTGCGGAACCGAGCCCGTGTACATTCCAATAAGAATTAACAGGGGCGGGATCGCCAGATCCTGATCGATGGCGATGATGCGCGATCCACTGCCGCCACAATGACGGATTCCTTTATCGAGGAACTTTCCCAACCCAAGCCAAACCCAGGCGGAGGAGCTGCTTCCGCGCATGGAGCGCTATTGGCTCTCGGAATTGTCGAGAAAATAGTGAGGTTGGAATTGCGCCGAGATTTTGCCGCAGGATTGTCTCCATCAACGCAATTGTTGGACGCCGTAATGGAACTTAAGACAAGGCTTTCATCGCTCCGAGAAGAAGACTCCCGCGCGTATTTGCGACTTGCCGAAGCCAGGGCATTAGATCCCGATGTTTCGCAAGTCGCTGAAGCGCTGAATCAGGCCATCGAGTGCCCCAAACTGATGATGCAATGTGGGTGTAAGATCTTGATTCTCATCACGGAAATCGGGGCATCATGCAAAAGGCATCTGGTGTCGGATCTTCAAGTTTCGGCCGAGTTGGCGTCGGCGGCTGTTCGAGGAGCTTTCCACATCGCCACGGCCAACACTCGGTTTGTGAAGGATGCTGCGTCACGAGCCGATCGGTTGCGGCAGCTTGCCGCGATTTCTCGCGATGCTGAAACAAGATTTCGGAACGCACAGGATATTCTGAACTCATACTAGTTCGCATTCAAACAAGTAAGAATCAGGGAGGACCTTCTTGGAAGAAGTTACTCCCTGATTCTTACTGATTTGAAAGCGAATTCGTATCACATGCTTTCTTTGGGAAAATAAATGCTATTGGCAGCAGACAACATACACGCAATGAACGCCGTGGTTTCGGATGCGTTGCGAGAGCTTGACCCTCGGCCGATTCAGGAACTGGCCCGAGCCTGCGAGAGCAACGGAGCTCAGTTCATTGATCTGAATCCGGGATACCTATCCAAGCGAAATGAGGATCGCATGGCATTCCTGGTGGAGACCGTGCAGGAAGTCACTACAGCGAGACTCATTCTCGACAGCCCAAATCCTCGAGTGCTGGCACGAGGTCTGGCCGTTTGTAAGGAGACTCCCGTCCTCAACGCCCTGTCCTTGGAGCCACATAAGCTTGAAGAGATTCTTCCGCTTGCGGTAGATTGCCAGACACAGCTCGTTCTCCTGCTCATGGACGAGCGATCTTTTACTCCCCCGTCTACAGAGGAGAAAATAGCCATAGCGGCCGAGCTTCGGGAACATGCCCTTGGCGCCGGCGTAAAGGGGGAAAATCTGATATTCGATCCGGTGTTGCCTAATCTGAGCTGGGATGACGCGCACTTCAGAGTTTCCGAGGGACTCAAAGCCGTGCGTCTGTTGGCCAGCGGCGCTATATTCCAGGAGCCTGCTAGCACGATGGTAGGGCTTTCAAATCTTCGAAGCGGCCAGATCGCTCGCTATCCGGCAAGATTCGAAGAGACTTGCCTGGCCTTGTTTGCGGGCGCTGGTCTCAAAATAGTGCTCGCCAACGCTCTCCGACCTGAATTGAGAGCCGCATTTGAGTCAATCACTCAGATGACCGTCAGTGACGTGGACTAGAAATTCGGTAATGCCTTGGCAACGGACGTGCAGCACGTCTATCTGCTCTTATACGAATTCGCAATCAAAGAAGCAAAATCGGAGAAACCCTTCTTATAAGAAGTGTTTCCCCGAACCCCATCCCAAGAACTTCTAGCATTTTGCCTGAATCCTCTTTTTTCCTTGGAAAAAATAAGGATTCAGGCAAGTGTTAAAAGTTCTTTGGTATTAATCACTCTTTGAGTTTGGCCGTATCTCCGCTGGGCAAACCCTTTTCCCTTGCTCTCAGCACTCGTCGCAGAATTTTTCCGGAACGTGTCTTAGGTAGTTCCTCTAGAAATACAATTTCAGCAAGGGGCAGGTCCGGAGAGAAGTTCGCCTTCACAAATGTCTTGATCTCGTGGTTCAGTCTGGCGGAAGCCATGTATCCTTTGTTAAGGGTCAGAAAGCCTTTTACAGACGTCTTGCCACCGATGGCCCCCTGGGAGATGACCACCGCCTCTGCAACTGCGGGATGCAAAGACAGAATATGCTCTATTTCGTAAGGTCCGATAAATTTCTCGCCCAGTTTGATTAGATCATCGTTTCTGCCCTGATGGTAGTAATAGCCTTCCTCGTCCTTTGTTACCATGTCACCGGTCAGAAACCAATCCTTGAAACGGAAATAAGCCTGGTACCTCGGAGCGTCCTGCCAAATCCCTGTCATCATTGACGGCCATCCCGGTCGTAATGCGAGTTCACCCATAGTAAGAATGGGAGCTAGCTCGCCGTTTTCGTCCAGCACCGCAGCCTCGATGCCGGGAACGGGTTTGCCCATGCTGCCAGGTTTAATACTCGATGACTGGAAATTGGCCAGGCAAATCATGCCGGTTTCAGTCATCCACCAGGTGTCGTGGGGTGCACGCCTCAGAGTCTGCTTTGCCCAGTAGAACTGCTCGGGACTCAGGGTCTCTCCAACCGTGGCAATATGCTTGAGATGCGAAAAATCATATCTACCCGGAAGATCGTCTCCTGCCTCGGCCAGACGCGTCATTGTCCGTGGAGTCGTGTACCAGACAGCCACTTTGTGGCGTTCCAGAGTCCTGTACCAAGTGGAAGCGGAAAATTGATCGCCCTGAATCACCGAAGTGGCCCCGCAAAGCCAAGGGGCAAACGCGCCGTAAACCGTGCCTGTGACCCAGCTCGGGTCGCCATCCGTCCAGAGAACGGTTCCCTCGGATAGATTCAGCACGTACCTGGCTGTAATCATATGCCCCAGCATGTCCATATGGGCATGAACCACTCCTTTGGGTGGGCCGGTCGATCCGGAGGTATAAATAAGGTAAAGCGGCGTGGTTCCCCGCACCCAGCGGATATTACTCTTTTTGGGCAGGGTTTCAACGACTCCCCGAACCACGATCTCATTTGGGAAAAGTCCTAATCCTGGGCCCTCAGTGAGGAACACGTGTTCCACACTTCCCATTGCGTGTTCCGGAAGACGCTCCAACAAATCAGGATGAGTAATTATTCCACGGGGTTTGGCATTCTGCAATCTAATTTCAAGCTCGTCGAATCCCAAAGAGGGATAGAGCGGTGAAAAAATCACCCCCAAACGAGCGCACGCCAAAATCGCCAAGTAAGTCTCCGGGCAGGACGGCAGGAATATGAAAAGCCTATCTCCAACTGAAAAGCCGTGCTCGATCAACAAATTGGCCCACTGCGAAGAGAGCTCTCTCAGCTCCAGAAAACTGAACTCCTTTACGTTGCCGGCCTTCTCAAATATGAGAGCTTTCCGATCGCGCTTGTCCCTGTCTCTGGCCCATCTGTCAATTGCTTCGTGGGCTACATTTATCTCGCCTGTTCCATGCCAGGTGAATTCACTCTCGATGTCCCTCCAGGAGAAACTCTGATACACCTGGGAATAGGAATTGAGGATCGCGTCGGGATTTTCAGGCGGTATCCTGGCCTTGATCATCAGTCGTTCCTATCAGCGAAAGTAAACAATCGGGCACTCGCCGCAATCATTAGTCGCAAACGTCAGAATCCGAGGAAACGGTGAGCCCGAGAGCTTTTATGACATGCTCGCATGGCTGCAATTTCATTCAGCCCAGACCCCGTACTTGCGGTGCGCGGCCTGAGCTTTTTCAACGAGATCGTTAGCCTTTGGCGACAACATTAATGGTACCCGAGGGCGACGTTCTTTCCAAGTCAAAACATCAAGGACTTCTCTTACGCAGCCTGAGAGAGCTCCCACATCGTATCCGCCCTCCAGTGAAAAAAGCAAAGGCGGACTCTTCACAGCGTCTCTAAGTTCCAGGACAAGCTCTGTAAGCCATCTGAATGCCTGTTCCGTTAGTTGCGTTCTTCCAAGAGGATCGCGATGATGACCGTCAAATCCCGCACTGACAAGAATGAGCTCGGGCTTATAGCTCTTCATGATCGGCCCCAGAATCTTGTAATACAAGAAGACGATATCCTGATCCGTTACGTCCTTGGGCACAGGCACGTTCACCGTGTACCCCAGGCCTCGTCCCGAACCGACTTCGCTCCAGTCCCCGGTATGCGGATACCAGCCGAGATAGTGTGTGGAGAAATACAATACCGAATCTTCTTCGAAAAAGATTTCCTGGATGCCGTTTCCGTGATGAATGTCCCAGTCTACGATCAGTATTCGCCTGAATCCATGCCGCTCTATAGCGTATTTCGCCGTTATCGCCAAGTTGTTGAATATGCAGAAGCCACCTGCCCTGTCCGCCTGAGCATGATGCCCCGGTGGCCTCACAAGGCAAAAACAGACGTCGCATCTGCCGGCAAGCAATGCCTGCAATCCTTTGATGCACCCACCAACAGCAAGCCAGGCTGCCAAGTAGGATTGGGAACTCGCAGGGGTATCCGGAGCCAGATTTGTGAACTCTCGTTCAGACGTCTTGAGGATCTTTCTGATGTAACCGGGAGTGTGTACAAGCTCCAGATTTTCCAGGGTGACCGGTTCCGGCTCTATTTGGATAAGCCCCTCTGGAAATTCTTTGTCGAGCATCCGGTAGATGCCTTTTAGGCGACCCGGACGCTCGGGATGAACCAAGCCTGTCTGGTGCACCAAATATCTTTCATCGCGAACGACGGCAACCTTCAGAGTCATATTTCTTGCTCACAACCGCAAGATCATGGTTCGTTCCCTTTCGCCTGCGTCACAGAAAGCGAACCCAATTTTCTTGTACAGTTTGATGGCTCTGAAGTTCAATGCCTCTACGGTAAGCCATATGGATTTGAGGGCAAGTTCACGGCCTCTGGCCACCGCCATTTCGGTGAGACCTGTTCCTAGACCGCGATTTCTGAAAGTGTTGCTTACGAAGATCAGATATTCACCATCGCTGCGCGATTCGTCCGGAATAAGGGAACAATGTCCGACAACTTTGCCTTTTCGCTTGGCAACAAAGTTTTCGCCTTCCTCAATAAGGCCCTGGACCCAAATCAAGCGGGCTTTGGAATCTGCCGGGGGAAGGCCCTGAGTCACCGCCTTGGGGACGAACTTATCGTACATCTCGATGAGCGGGGCTCGATCCTCCGCCTTGGCCGGCCCCATATCGTATTTGTCGCCCAATTTATCGAGGTATTTTATTCGTCTTTCATGTGCCATGTCTCAGGATCTTGAAAAAAAGGAGGCACCTGACCTCTTTCGAGGTTTGCGTTTGAAAGCATTCAGGTGCCTGCCTTGAGTGACTTACTTAAGCCTTAATCGTGACGCGTCCTTGTACAAGTGTGTCGACAACAGTCGGGTCCGCAATAGTGGTGGTGTCTCCCAGGTCATCGACTTGTCCGGCGCTTATCTTGCGCAGCAGTCTTCTCATAATTTTGCCGCTCCGGGTCTTGGGCAAGGCGTCGGCCCACTGAATTGCATCCGGGGTGGCAATGGGACCTATCTGCTGACGAACCAGAGCTACCAGCTCTTTCCTGAGTTCTTCGGTCTTGGCTATGCCCTGATTCAGTGTGACAAAAGCGTAGATGCCCTGCCCTTTGATGGGGTGAGGGAACCCTACAACCGCAGCTTCTGCCACGTCCTTGTGGAGAACCAGAGCCGATTCCACTTCTGCTGTTCCAAGCCGGTGACCTGAAACATTGATGACGTCGTCTATGCGTCCGGCAATCCAGTAATAGCCGTCTTCATCTTTCCTTGAGCCGTCACCGGTGAAGTACATTCCCGGTATGCGGCTGAAATAAGTCTCGATGAAGCGTGGATGATCGCCGAAGACTGTCCGTGCCATTCCCGGCCAAGGTTTCCTGATGAAAAGAGCGCCTTCCTGCCCAGGGAATTTGACTTCTTCTCCGGTATCCGGATCAAGTATGACCGGATCTATACCAAAGAATGGGAAACTGCATGAGCCAGGCTTGATGGGAGCCACAGCGGGCAAAGGTGTGATCATCTGACCGCCGGTTTCCGTCTGCCACCAGGTGTCCACGATGGGACACCAATCGCGTCCCACATTGTGATAGTACCATCTCCATGCTTCTGGGTTGATGGGCTCGCCGACGGTTCCCAAAAGCTTCAGGCATGAAATATCGTGTTTTTCCACCCACTGCGCGCCTTCTCTGGCAAGAGACCTGATTACAGTCGGCGCAGTGTAGAACTTGTCAACACGGCGCTTTGCGCAGATTTCCCAATATCTGTCCCATCCGGGATAATTGGGAACCCCCTCGAACAGAACGCTCGTGAATCCGTTGATCAAAGGTCCGTAGACAGTGTAGCTATGGCCGGTGATCCACCCGATGTCAGCTGTACACCAGAAAGTTTCATCTTCTTTAAGGTCAAATACCAGGCGGTTGGTCATTGCAGCGTGAAGCAGGTATCCCGCGTGTGTGTGAAGCACCCCCTTGGGTTTTCCGGTGCTGCCGCTTGTATACAGGATGAACAACGGATCTTCCGCATCCATGGGCTCGGGCTTCACGTACGAGGGAAGATTGGGGTCGGCCATCGCCTCATGCCACCAGACCTCTTTCTTGGGATCCAGAGTCAGACCGAGGTTAGCGCGGTTGGCAACGATTACTTTCTCCACTCCGGGGCATCGAGCGAGCGCTTCGTCCACGTTTTTCTTCAAGGGCAGCGCTTTGCCGGCCCTGAATCCACCATCCACGGTGACAACGACTTTCGCTCCACAGTCCTGGATGCGGCTGGCAATGGATTCCGCACTGAACCCTCCGAAGATGACGCAGTGAATCGCCCCTATTCGAGCGCAAGCGAGCATGGCGACAGGCAGTTCCACTATCATGGGAAGATAAATAATTACCGGATCGCCCTTCTTGACACCGTTGGCAAGGAGAACAGCCGCGAACTTATTCACGTCCTTGTACAAATCCAGGTAAGTAACTACTTTTGATTCATTCGGGCTGTCGCCTTCCCAATAGTAAGCCACCTTGTTCTTGAGCTTATCAACATGCTTGTCCAAGCAATTGTAGCAGGCATTGAGAATACTCCCGCCGAACCACTCGATATTCGCCTTTTCGAAATCGTAGCGGAGGACGAAATCCCATTCCTTTTCAAAAGAAAGATATTGCCGCGCCTGCTCGCCCCAGAAATTGTCCACATCGTC
>JACRDE010000147.1 GCA_016212935.1 Desulfomonile tiedjei
AACCGCAAACATAACTAGAAACCGTCGTCAGGAAGCATCTCGCTGGCCTCACACCTATGCGCTTTCAAAGAAGTAAAATCGGAGAAACCCTTCTTGTAAGAAGTATTTCCCCGGATCTTACTGTCTGTAAAGCCCATTGGTATAACGCAGCTACTACTATGTGCGGAATGTGGGTCTTACCCTCACCCTCGACCCGTTATTATCGGTTACCGAATAGTTCCTTCATCCGAATCAGTAGCGAAAGGTCGCCAATAGCCTTGTATTTCTGCTCCATGAACATCTGTTGCCCGTCGGATTTACCGGTAACGATGTCCATCCAGATGTCGAAAGGCGACTGTATGGTCAAGTCCGGTTTTTCCGAACGCCCCTCTTTGGCTTCAATTAATCCATTTTCGATCCTGAACGAGCAAGCCCCTTCAATTTCGCCGGAAAAGTCGAATTGGATTACGGCTCTGCTTCCAGCAGCATTCAAGGGGTTGAACCCTCTAGACATAATCATCATGAAGGTCTGGACAGAATCCGGCCGCGGGACCAAATTCTTGCGCTCAAATTCCTTGGGAGTCAATCCCTCCTGTATGCAACTCTTCCAGAACATGTTTGCCATTTTCGCGAGGGAATCAGGGTCGACAATTGGCTGCGTGATCCTCTCCATAGTCTCATTGGAGATTTTTCTTGACTGCACGAGATCCCGCCCGGCATCCGCTGTTGCGCTGAGTATATCTCTTGATGTTTCCGAGAATTCCGGCAACTTCATCACTTCAGCCGCAGGTCGATATAGCTCTGCCAATAGCCCTCTTCCGAATAGAAATCTCACATATGAGGACAATTGATCGAAGACAGCTAATTCAGGAAATCCGGCAACGGAAATAACTACCGCCTGCGGCAGCTTATGGCGCAGGGGGTGTCTCGTCCCGCCTTCATTCGGAATAAAAAATGGCTCCAGAGTCGGCAAGCTCCGTTCGACGAAGGCTTTCATGGTCGCGTTCATCGTGTAGTGGTACAAGGGTGTAGCATACACCGCTATGTCAGCCTCCAACCACTTTGGAAATAGTTCGTTTGTCATGTCGTCTTTGTGGACGCAGATTCCGGGTGTTTTGGTCCAGCACGTGAAGCAACCTATGCAATTCTTGACCACCTTCTGACGCAGATGGACAGTCTCCACTTCTGCGCCGGCCTCTCGCATTCCTCCCACCAGAGCCTCCAGCATAATCCCTGTCTTGCTGGTTCCGTCTGCTCTGGGGCTCGAATTGATAGCGATTACTTTCAAAGTAGTACTCCTTTCTGATTGTGACTGATCAGTCGTCTCTGCCTGCCTTTGCACCGATTTCGGTGGGACCGTGGACCCTAATGGCTCAAGGCGACAAGCGACCACATCCGGAAGCGCTTTTTTGTCGGAAACTGCAGCAGCATTTTTCGCTGAAAGATCGCCAGACCCACGCATCGCGGCCATGGTAGGTAAACCAATACTCTTGAGGTAGTAATCCGGAAACAATAGGTTGAACGGTATACCCAGACCGACAATCATGGAGATGGGAACCAAGGCTCGAGTGACTGACGATGGATACAAGCTCAGTAGGCCGCAGATCGCGAAAATACCTGCCCAAACGAAAGTCATAACGCGATTGATGTTCGCGAAGACCGGAGTGCTCCAAAACGCTTGGGGCACAAGTTTCTTGGCATAGTGATAAGTGAAGGGATCCAGACGGAGAATTGGCGGAAGAAAGGCCGCACCGAAAAGACAAAGATAGACTCCAGTAATCGCATACTCAACGAGGATCGGGGCAGTTGCTTCCTTCCACAGCACAAGAGAAAGTGAAATCGCCAGGAAATAAGCCCAGATCGCCCAGTCAAAGTAGGTTGGCTTATCCCACCTGAGTGCCAGTGCCAAGCAGATTGAGCAGTACGCAAGCATGGAACCAGCCACAATGAACAGACTGCCGGGATCTCGTCCAAGAGAAATCCATATCTTGAAGAACACCAATGCAGGAAATGGAGCCACATACAAGAAAACCTGGCGCGCTTTGCCCAAGCTGCTCTTCGCCTTTTTCACTGAAGTGAGGCTCATTTCTCAGCCTCCTCCCTGTCTTCTTCCAACTCGTTGATAATATGGGAGAGATTGCGTGCCATATCGTTGTAACAGCGAACCCCGAACTCAAAACACAAGTACTGAAACCGATCCGCGCGGGCTTCTATTTCTGGCCGAGCAGCCTCTAGTTGCGCTTTGATCTGCTCTATTGAGTCCAGATGCTTAAGGGAAGTAACCTTTCGCTGTTCTGTAGAGAGATGTGCAAAAAAGAATAGCCTCATCAGGAAAGAGTTTTTGGGCTGCTCAGGGGAGAACGGTGCGCTCAAAGACTCAAGGAAGCATGTCCTGCCTGTCTCCGTTATGGTGTAGACTTTACGATTCGGTGCTCCGTCCTGAATCTCCAACCGCATTGAAATCAACCCCTGACGTTCCATTTTCTTTAGAGCAGGATAGATAGAACCATAACTGAGTCCTGAGAAGAAAGAGAACGAGATGGAAAACGATTTCTTGAGATCATAACCCGTCATGCTATTTCGCATAAGGAACCCGAGAAGAACCGATTGAACATCCATGTCGCCCCCTTTATTGTTAGATGATATATACCATGGCGATATATGTCAACCAAATAGATCACCTGCTCGCGAAATCTCAATTTCTTGCCTTGAATCTCTCAGCCTCAGTGATCATCCTATTCTGCAAGCACCCTTCATAGGATGGGATGAAATGAGCAGTTCCAAGGAAGGAGAGAAAGAGGAATTCAAGTTGCGCGGGCTTGAATCCGTAATCGAGGAACTCGAATCCTTGAGTCCGGAAGACAAATTCTTTATCCAGGCGCTGCATCGTCGCATGGAAATCGACCAGATGGCCTGCGAACGCAGAGTATATGACCCTGAAGAAACAGACATGTGCGAATGCGAGCGCAGAAATACACGCTGCTAACCAACCATGCGGTGAACAGCCCCGGAAACCGGTTTGCAGCAGACCCGAGGCTGATTTATCGATGTGAACACTGAAGACCTCTCGAAGAAAAAGGCCTCAAAAAGGGCCTACAGTTACAAGTATTCACCGCGCTGTCTCCATCGAATTCCGAGGACACCAAATTTGTTCGAGACGACTGGCTAATGATCCAGTTCTCAGCTTCTTGTTCAAGAACCGTAGGAAGCAAGCAAACTGGCCTGCTGTCGGTTTTTCATGAAACTTCGGGCCTGTCCAGGGGGTCTCTAAGAAACGATGACTTCGGTTTTGATTCATGGTAAAAGAAGTCAAAACTTTTCCGAGGAGCGAATCAGTGAGCCAACCTATCGGGATCGCTTCACAATCCAGCAAATCAAAGGGGGAGGATTATCTAGCCTTCCAAGGATTGACGGTCTTGTCTCTGAATTTCCTGGAAACTTCAAAACAGTCTCGCATGGCATCGTTTATGGAATCTTCGTGGTACGCCGCTCCTGGCCCTACCGAAGATGAAGAAGACAAGGAAGATTGGGATGAGGAGTATGACGAGGACGAAGATGAGGAAGATTGGGACGAAGATGAGGATGAGGATGAAGAGGATTGGGACGAAGACGAAGATGAGGATGAAGAAGATTGGGACGAAGACGAAGATGAGGAGTATGACGAGGACGAGGAAGAGTAGTCCAGTCACGTGATCGATTGAGGTGGACCCCTCTGTCAAGTGTAATAATCTGGACTTCGTCTGATATTTCTACTAAATCAGCTCGGACGAGCGAAGGAGGAATGTCGGGTGAAGTACAGATTATTACGAATTAGCCGTATCGAGCCTGATGGCCGAACAGTGCTATCGGTAATTTGTCGTAATTGCCAAGAAATCAAGCATACTGGCTCAGGAGCCCGATTACATCTTCCAATTCACGTTCGTGGGCAAGATCGATAGCCGTTCTCCCGGTGTGGTCAGCGGCTCGAACGTTTGCTCCCCATGCCAGGAGCATCTCTATTATCTCAAGATAGGCCTTGTCACATGCCCAAATCAGCGCGGTCTTGCCATCGTTGTCTGCGGTCTCCAGATCAGGCCCGGACGCCAATACTTTCTTGACCACATCCGGTCTGCCGCTGATGCACGCCCACATCAAACCCGTACGGCCGTTGTTGTCCGCTATATCCATAGAGGCGTGCTCGTCCAACAGCATTTCTACAATTTCCGGATCAGCGTACAGAGCGGCCCACATGAGAGCGGTTCTTCCACCTTTGTCTCGAATGTCAGTATCCGCAGAGCGATCCAGCAACAATCTGACAATTCGATGCCTGCTCTTGTAACAGGCCCACATCAGCGGCGTGCGCCCCGACTTGTCTCTGGAATTGATCCCCAGGCCAGCCTCTATCAGCAAATCTACGTCCCCCAGGCTGCCGTTTATGCATGCCTCCATAAGGGCTTCAGCATCCCGTTCCACTCTCTCGACAACCGAAGTCTGAACTCTGAGCTGGGGCTCCTGGGATTCAGGCTCTTCAGCGATCACTTCGACCACATCGGTTTTCTCTTGGTCACGAACGTAGGTATTTGCCCCGGATCTCACAAGAAGCATAACTGTGTCAGCGTGACCCTTAACGGAAGCCCATGCCACGGCAGTCAGTCCTGCTTTGTCTTTAAGATCTGGGTCCGCCCCGTACTGGAGGAGCAATTCCAAGACGTTATCGCGACCTTTGTACGCAGCTCTCATAAGAGCAGTCAACCCATAAGCGTTTTGGCTGTTCACTTCCGCTCCGTGGTCCACGAGGCATTTCACAACCTCCGCCTGGCCCGTTGAACAAGCTTTCATAAGAGCGTTCTTGCCGTCCTTGTCTTCCATCGTGATGTCTGCGCCGCGCTGAAGGAGCAATTCGACGGCAGGAAGATGCCCTTTGTAAGAGGCCCTCATGAGCGGGGTGAGCCCGTATTTGTTCTGCGCGTTAACACGAGCTCCTGCGTCGAGCATTTGCTTGATTTGCCGGACATCTCCGGTTCCTGCAGCCCGCAGCAGAAAATCATTAAGGCTCTTGGCCTCGGAGGCTTCCACAAGGAAGCCTTGATCCAGCGTAAGTTCCAGTGTTTCAGTTCGGCCTTCATCGGAGCCTTCGATTAAAGCCTCGATCGTTTTCGATGCTTCTTCGGTTATGCTGGCGCCGCGCTCCAATAGCATTTCGACGACTTCTTCGTGAGATTCCTGAGAAGCCCAAATCAACGCTGTGAGTCCGGCGTTGTCGTGTACGTCGAAATCTGCCCCGCGTTCAAGGAGAAGGTTAACCACCTGAACGCGCCCTACGCGTGCAGCCCACATTAGGGCTGTACGGCCTGCCTTGTCCTGCAAGTTGAATTCGGCTCCACGGTCCAGCAGAGATTTTACCAGGGGAAAATCTCCCCTGTCGCACGACACCATAAGAGCGGTCCAGCCGGCATGGTCTTGAATGTTGACATTTGCCCCTTTATCGAGCAGCAGCTCGGCTACTTCTTTGTAGCCCTTGTGAACGGCCTTCATCAATGCGGTCCGTCCGGCCTTGTCAGCGGCATCGAAATTCGCCCCTCGTTTGAGGAGAAGGTTGATCATTCCCAAGTGTCCATCGGAGGCTGCCCGCATCAGCGGAGTCCATCCTGCTTCATCCTGAGTGTCCACGTCTGCTCCCCGGTCGAGCAGGCGCGTCATGGCCATAATTTGTCCACCATGCATTGCGACCAATAGGGCGGTACGTCCTTCGTTGTTCCTGGTGTCAGGCTTGGCGCCTTGGTCGATGAGGAGCTCCAATAGCTTGAGACGACCATACTGGGCGGCGATCATTAAAGGGGTTCTGCCTTCGTTGTCCTGAGCTTCGAGGTGCACCTTTTTGGTCAGCAACAGTTTCACGCATAGAATATTATCGGCTGCGCAGGCCGCCATCATGCACGAGCACCCCTTGTCGTCCTTCGCGTTGACGTCCGCCCTATAGTCCAGAAGTAGTTTGACCACACGACTTTGGCCTAAAGAACAGGCCCTCAGAAGAGGGGTTGCGCCGGAGTCGTCTCTGTGGTTTACATCGGCACCTTTGTCCAGAAGTTGGACCACAGTTTCGTGTTGTCCCTTTTGAACCGCGTCGAATAGTAGTTTGTTCTTGTCCCTGGAAAACAGCAACGCCATGTGTCAATGCCTCTTCACACCGGAGCATGGTAGAACAATTTTAAACCACATAGTTATAACGATAATAGAAAGATTTATCAACCGGTATCAGCCGAACGCAGCCCCTCGATTAATCATTTCGGTCAGCCGCTGGTGGATCGGGGACATTTTCTTGAATCCGGCAAGACAATACTCAAGAAGATCTTCGGAATATAACTCCGCGGGTATGTCCGATTCGGTCATCGCGTACAATCCATTATGCAATAGAAGTTCCGCTGCTTTGCCATCGGCCGTGTACCCTCGGGGCAATTTCTTGTAGTGCTTGCCTCCAACCGAATAACCGGAATTCTTTGAGACGCGTTCTACAGCTTTCACCATTTCGGGCCCAAATTCAGAATCTGCGAGCGAATTGCGATAAAGCTCCAGCCGCGACCTGCTGAAACAATGCATACCTGCGGCAAGGAATATTGTCGGCGGCTCCAGATGGAAATAGTATCCGGAACATTCCATTTTCGGTCCTTTACCTTCCCAGAAGAATATCCCGAGATGAGTCTTGTAAGGGGTCTTGTCGTTGCTGAAGCGGGTGTCTCTGTAAGGCCTGAATATTGATCCGTTCACTCGAGGGTCCGCTATCACGTTCGGAGAAAGCTTCTTCAAGAGGTTACCCATGGAATAGACAAAATCTTTTGCCGGGTCCATGACCGACTTTTCAAAAGCGCTCTTATGTTCACTGAACCAAGCTTTGTTATTGTTTTTCGCGAGCTCAACGTAGAACTCTACGCTCTCTTTGGGGAACCCTCTGAAACCACTCATGCCGTTCACCATGTCTTTAGAAAGCATCTCCTGGTATCGTCACTTCATGACTCTAGAATGTTGCGCCATCATACACTCGTCCTGAATCACGGTCAGCCCGGCTTGGCGCGCCCTTTTTGCTGCTTCTTCGTTTCTGATTCCTGCCTGCATCCAGAGCACTTTGGCATTTATGGCAATCGCGTCATCAGCTATTTCTGGAACGTGCTCAGGACGTCGGAACACGTCCACCACATCCACCTTTTCCGGTATAGATTTCAAATCTGGGTAGCTTTTCTCTCCGAGAACCTCTTCCACGGAAGGATTCACGGGAATAATTCTGTAACCGTGGCTCTTGAGATAAGCGGCCACTTTGTGGCTATCCTTCCATGAATCCGCGGACAATCCCACAACAGCGATGACGCGAGAATCTTTCAGTATTCGTTTAATAGAAGCGTTGTCAGGGTTGTCTTCCATGATTGCATTATTTTCCTCTCTTTTTTTGAATAGTGTAATACACCTCACGCACTCTATCAAACCGGAAAAAAAAACCCCCAACTAAAAAATGATGGGGGCAGAGAAAATGGTTATGAGAGGCTTATATGTTGCACCGGGATCCCCTAAATCGAGGTTCATACCGAGCACACCGCAATATAGCAAAGTTGATGCCACTTTTTCGCAGAATCATAAAAAGCAACAACAACGCAGAGTTGTCCTTGAGGGGGTGCCCCAGAGAACCTGCTGTTACGGACCAAACGGCGCTCGTTTTGGTCGAAACTCACCCAACGTCCGGTTCGTCTGTAAAACCAGGTAATTATAACAGCAAGAACGGGCGAAAATCGCCCCCACAGATTCCTGGCTGGCGATATTTTGCCGGCATTTGCGCACAATACCAACATCCGTGGCGGAGAGCACCAAAACGAAGAATGAAACCGTGTCAATAGGACCAACATCTTGCCGGTCATTCAAGCGTTTTTATGGGAATGCCCGTCAGACGAGGAGAAATTTGCAGGCTGGAAAGATTCTGTTTCGGCGAGTTTCATCATCTGATACCATTTCGCTTTCAAATATGTAAAATCGGGGAGGAACTTCTTGTAAGAAGTTCCTCCCCGAACCCCACCTCAAGAACTTTTAGCACTCGCCGGAACCCCCATTTCCTGGAAGGAAATTTGGGGTTCCGGCAAATGATAGAAGTTTCTGAAAGGGGGTTTGAGGGGAAACTCTTTGCTAAAGAGGGTCCCCCCAATATTACTTCTTTGAATGCGCATTCGTATCACAGTAGGCCTCTAACTGACTACGCTTGGGAGCCCTGCTGGAAACGCCGGTCTGAGACCCTACTTTTTTTGCCTCCCATCCGTACAACCTGACTCTGTACTTGTTATAAGGGAGGCTTTGCTGGTATTCTTCATAACTATCCCGTCCGTGGGAGCTGTCAATGTTAGAGATCTCCAACAGATTCACTGACCGTATCATCTTCCAGGGGGCGGCAGCGTCGCTGGCCGCGCTCGTGGAAGAAGCGGTCCTGCTGGGCGTCGACCTTTCCGAATCAAAACTCGTGGGAATAAGCCTGGCGAGAGCCAAGCTTACGGGCGCAAGGCTCGCCCTCGCCGATTTGTCCGGCACAAACCTTGCCGGCGCGGATCTTTCGGAGGCTTGGCTCCCCGGGGTTGTTTTGGTTTCTGCAGATCTGTTCGGGGCTTGCCTGCGGAAGGTCAATCTCTCGGGAGCGAATCTCTCCGATTCCAATCTGAGTCGTGCGGACTTAGCCTGGGCGCGTCTATCCATGGCGAATTTATCTGAAGCCAATCTGACAAACGCGAGCCTGTTCGGAGCCAACCTCACGGGCGCAAACTTGTTTGAGACGATTCTGGAAGGGGTAAATCTGACGGGCGCCAATCTGGACGGGGCCTCTCTGGTCGGCGCTCGGCTTTCGGGCGCAAACTTGAGATGGGTTCAGGGCATTGATCACGACGGCTGACCCTTGTACGAAGTCGCTTTCAAATCAGTAAGATAGGGGGAACCTTCTTTGGCAAAGAAGGTTCCCCCAGACCCCTTCCAAGAAACTCTAACACTGGCCGGAATCCATATTTCTCGCTGAGAAACGTGGATTCCGGCGAATGCTAGAAGTTCTTGAAGTGGGGTTCGGGGAGGAAC
>JACRDE010000148.1 GCA_016212935.1 Desulfomonile tiedjei
GTTTATCCGTTTGACCTAGGTCACCATAATGTTCTAGTTTTTGGGGTGGGGTCCTGGGAACCCTTTTTTGCACAAAAATGGGTTCCCAGGAAACTCTTTCCAGCAATCGCTCATATTAGGTTGTAAAGAGCCTTCCCAATGGTATTTCGAAATACCGTGGGAGATACGGGTTTACCGATACACCCGTAACGTTCGGTCTTTCTGGCTCGCTCAGTAAAATCGTCTCGGGGTACCTGGTAAAATAGACAGCAGCAATATCCAGGTGCATGCGGAACTCGTCAGCCGGCTCTGTGCAGTCGATGTCTCTCCGAAGTTCAATATGGTAGTCTCTGGTTATCATGGCTGTCGGGATCGCTTGCCTCTACATAGAACCACCGTATGTGATCACGGTTGCAAGGCCCACCTTCTTGTCATTGTTGTTCCCAGTTGTCCAGACCCTGTGGTATGCGACGAGGCTTTAGCGAGTGGTTACAAGATCTCTACGGTGGTGAAAGAAGGCGAGTCAACACAGTTTTTGCTCTCCCGACGCATCGGGGAGAGTATTTCGGAGGGAGCCCTCGGAGGGGCCTGAAAACTTCCTATTTGTTCATGGTGGCCATCTTATTCTATAGTTTCGCCTTTTTGGTGTACTGATGATGTTAGATAGTCAGAAATTGTTTGCAAAAAAAAGGCGTTCCGCGCACATCGGTTTTGACAAAGATGATGTGTAAGGAGGACCGCCAGGTTGAAAAGGATATACCGGATCCGTTCGGGATTAAGGTTAGGCCACTGGGCCTGCCTTACAAAACAAAGCCCGAGATTGGTTTGGAGCTTATAAGCATGACTCATTCGTGGCTCAGACAGGGTGAGCGCTTGAGAGTCGTCGCAGACCTTGGCTACTGTTGCGAGACTATTCTCAAGGGACGTCCTGAAGACGTCTACGTCACCGGAAGGATTCGCATGGATGCCTCTTTCTTCGCCCCTGTCCAAACGCCTGCGATTCGTCGAAGAGGCAGACCTCGGAAGAGAGGTTGTCGACCGCCCACCCCGGCCGCCATGTTACAAGGCCCTAACCTGAAGTGGTCTGAAATCAGGGCCTTCTGCTACGAAAAAGAAATCAGGCTCATGGTTCATCAGTTTACAGCTCTCTGGTATCATAGCGCAGGGCACGAGGCAGTCTCCATAGTCCTCTGTCATGATTAGACCGGACACCACGCCGATACAGTGTTCTTCGACACCGACATTCAGGCAAAGCCTCAACAGATAATTGAGCGGTACAGCGCTCGGTGGAGCATCGAGGTTACCAATCGTGAGACCAAGCAACTCTTAGGTGCGGCAGGACCTCAGTGTCGTCGAGAGCAAGCGGTCATGCGAACTCCGTTATTTGCGTACTGGTCCTACTCGTTTGTAGTCCTCTGGTTCGTACGACAGTTCACCACCACAAAGAAGCTCGTTGCTGACCCTGCTCCCTGGTATCGAAAGAGAAGAAACTATACCTTTTCCGACATGCTGGCCGCCGCACGAAGGAGTCATTTTGCAAGAGCGATTTCCTCCGAGGCCCGAGATATCAATGAGTTGACAAAAATTATTACGCCGCGCTACACGCTCGACTTCAAGCAGACCAAAATTGCGAAACTATAGATGAATAAGATTCGAGAATAAAACGCGAACTGGTATGAGCTCGCAAATTCAGAAGTTGTTGCTCACCCTAGAATTGTAATATTCTTCAATTTTCCTCCGGTTCGATTTCGAACTCAGCAAAGTCAACTCTCTGGATAAAATCTATAATTGGTCCATGTAATAAGTTCCTGTCTCATTTTCAGGGAATCATAGGAAACTTTTTTAAGGTGCAGACCGCATGATTTCCGACTTTTGTCTGTATATTGATTATAGGCCGGAGGTTGATCTACACCAACGCTCAGAAGTTTAAGGATTTCAGGGCATATGGTTTCTGCATTCAAATATCGGTCTATTCGTAGGACAGGGCGAACGCTGATGTGATATGCTCGGCCATCGCTGGAATCCTGCTTCGGGTGTGTATGAAATTTTAGTAATTTCTTTGTGTTGATAAGTACCAGAATTGGTTTGGTGCTTTACGGTATTCAGACTCGCAACTGGATTCAGGAAGATCAAGGAGCGCATTCAGACTGTTAGCTCTTGCGTTGTCGGCCAGAGATCCTGAACCTGCAAGAGAGTGTGTGCTCAGCACTAAGGTCAAGCTCTCGGACCAGAGCAGTTCTCGATTCCGAGCATACCGGGCAAAGTGTCCAGCAAAGATCGCTGAGCAATAGGATAGAAGAAAGGTTTTTCACCGAACTCCATTTGCTTTATAGGAATATTTCGACAGGAAGTGAATTGTGTGGATAGTCAAACTCGCATTAAGCAGGCCCTATACGTTCGTGGTCGCGGCTCTAGTGCTTTTGCTGCTGACCCCTTTTGTACTGCTTCGTACGCCAACGGACATTTTCCCGGAGATCAACATCCCGGTAGTAAGCGTTGTTTGGTGGTATAATGGTCTGAGCGCTAAAGAAATGGAGGAGCGCATTGTCTACAACCATGAGCGCATGATCACCACTCTGGTCAATGATATTGAGCATATCGAGTCTACCTCCTACAAAGGCGCCGGGGTAATAAAGGTATTTTTCCAACCGGGAGCATCGGTTGACGCAGGAATAGCGCAAATTACAGCCAGCGGGCAGACCATTCTTCGCTTGCTCCCACCCGGCTCAACTCCGCCTTTCATCATTAAATA
The DNA here is from genome assembly GCA_016212935.1 of Desulfomonile tiedjei. Classification (GTDB taxonomy): domain Bacteria; phylum Desulfobacterota; class Desulfomonilia; order Desulfomonilales; family Desulfomonilaceae; genus Desulfomonile; species Desulfomonile tiedjei_A. Next base: position 2,732 of record JACRDE010000148.1, read on the forward strand.
CAATGCTGCTAATGTTCCCATCCTCCAGTACAGTCTAGCGAGCAAGAAGTTCTCCGAGCAAGAACTTCAAGATATGGCAATGAACCGAGTCAAGGTCGGGCTTTCAACAGTACGTGGAGCCTCCGTGCCATATCCGGCTGGCGGGAAGGCGCGTGTCGTTGCCGTCGATATTGATCTTGTTGCGCTGAAGGCGAAGAACCTGGCACCACAGGATGTTGTAAACGCCTTTAATGCTCAAAATTTTGTCTTACCTAGCGGCTCAGCAAAAATCGGAACCACCGAATATGACGTGTCCCTGAACAGCAATCCCACCGTACTAGCGGAACTGAATGACTTGCCGGTAAAAACGATCAATGGCGCCGTGATTCGCGTAGGCGATGTCGCTCACGTGCATGATGGTTACCAGCCCCAACAGAATGTCGTGCGACTGGATGGCGTGCGAGGCGTGCTTCTCACGGTTCTGAAGACTGGATTGGCATCAACCCTCAGCGTCGTGGAGGGCGTCAAAAAGACTATGCCTCAAATCCTAAGTGGCCTTCCGCCCGAACTAGAAGCAAAGGAATTCGCAGACCAATCCCTATTTGTTCGCGCTGCCGTAAATGGCGTGGTCAAGGAAGGAGTGATAGCTGCGGGTTTGACCGCCATCATGATTCTGCTCTTTCTTGGTTCTTGGCGTAGCACTTTCATCATTGCCTTGTCGATACCTTTGTCAGTACTGAGCTCACTTGCCGTCCTCAGCGCTCTTGGAGAGACTATTAACCTTATGACCCTCGGCGGACTTGCATTGGCTGTGGGCATTCTTGTGGACGATGCAACGGTTGAAATAGAAAATGTTCATCGCCAAATGGCACTGGGCAAGCCCAATGTCGAGGCAATTCTGGACGGGGCTCAAGAAATAGCCTTGCCGGCGTTCGTGTCGACGCTGTGCATCTGCATCGTATTTGTACCGATGTTTTTCCTCACGGGAGTTGCACGGCATCTCTTCGTCCCATTGGCCGAGGCTGTGGTATTTGCCATGCTGGCAAGCTATGTTCTTTCCCGCACCTTAATTCCGACTTTAGTCATGTGGTTTTACCGTAATATTGAGTATCGCGGACATGCCGCCGACCCGGCTTCCGTTGCGCCATGGGTGCGTCCATTTGTATGCCTTCAAATTCGTTTCGAAAGAAGATTTGCACGTTTTCGGGAAGGATATCGTAAGATTCTGGGATCAGTGTTGGCACATCGTGTTCTTTTCACAGCGCTATTCCTTTTATTTTGTGCAGGCACCTGTTTTCTGATCCCGCAACTTGGTCAGGACTTTTTCCCCTCTGTGGACGCTGGCCAGTTCAGGCTGCACGTTCGAGCTCCAGGGGGAACTCGCATCGAAGAGACCACCCGTCTAGTGGATCAAATAGAATCCGTGATTCGAGAGGAAATCCCTCTGGAAGAGCTCGGTGGCATACTCGACAATATCGGTATTCCAAGTGGTGGGATTCCACTGGCTTACATCGATAATGGGCTCACAGGAACCGGCGACGCAGACATTCTTGTGTCACTCAAACACGGGCACCGCCCGACAGAATATTACATGCGCAATCTTCGCACGCGATTGAACCATGAATTCCCCGGTATGACTTTCTATTTCCTGCCAGCGGACATCGTAAACCAGACGGTCAATTTCGGATTGCCAGCCCCCTTTGATATTCAAATCGTAGGACGAGACCGGGATAGGAGCCGCGCAATCGCTGCGAACCTTGTCGAGAAAATCCGCCAGGTTCCTGGCGCTGTTGATGTGCGTATGCAGCAGCCAGCCGACCAGCCCGAATTCCATTTCGCTGTCGACCGAACCAGAGCAGCGCAGATGGGCCTCACAGAGCGCGATATAGCCAATTCGGTGCTGCTCACTCTCAGCGGTAGCAGCCAAGTGCAGCCTAATTATTGGCTAAATCCGAATAACGGTGTTCAGTATCTTGTAAACATTAGGGTACCTGAATATCCTGTAGATTCCCTTGGTGAAATCCGCGCAATACCGGTGAGCGCCAACCGTCTCGGCAAAAGCGATACTCAGGTTCTGGCCAATCTGACTTCATTTAGGCGTTCAATCGGGTCGCCCATTTTTTCCCATTACAACGTGATGCCCGTAATTGATGTGTTTGGAGGAGTGAGCGGCCGTGATCTAGGTGGAGTACTGCGAGACATTGCTCCTCTGATCGAAGAAGCGAAAAAGGAATTACCCAAAGGAGCATCCATTACATTTCGTGGTCAAGCGGCCACCATGAATTCCAGTTTCATAGGTCTCGGTATAGGGCTGGTGATGGCCTCTGTTTTGGTCTACCTGTTGTTGGTAGTAAATTTTCAGAGTTGGCTGGACCCGTTCATTATTATCACCGCACTCCCAGGTGCGCTCGCTGGCGTAATGTGGGCTCTTTATCTTACACTCACTACCCTGAGTATTCCAGCATTGATGGGTGCAATCATGAGCCTTGGAGTTGCAACCGCCAATTCCGTGCTGGTAGTCACCTTTGCACGGAATAATCTTCGGCAAGGCAATGATCCAATAACGGCAGCTTGGGAAGCTGGGGTAGGTCGATTACGTCCGGTACTAATGACAGCTCTTGCGATGATTATCGGCATGCTGCCCATGTCCATTGCTCTGGGCGAAGGCGGCGAGCAGAATGCTCCCCTTGGTATCGCTGTGATCGGAGGTTTGATACTCGCCACAGTGGCGACATTGTTTTTCGTTCCCGTAGTATTCAGTCTGCTACACAGAACCGCGCGGCCGAAATGTTCAACCCCGGATTCATTAGAATAGAAACTAATAGATGACAGGTAAGTAATATGCATTCAGAGCAAGATGGGCAAATGAGGCTACAGCAGCCTCCTGGACCAAAAGTGGTTACCTCGAAGTCTTCCGTTAATTTCAAGATGATCTCAGGAACGATTATTGTCCTGATCGTGGTCGGTGTAGCCGCTGGTCTTGTCCCCCGGCTTCGTCAAAAAAATGAATTGGCCGCAGAGATGAGGCAACTCTCTATTCCCAGAGTCACGGTAGTCTCGCCAAAACCGGGCCAATCCTCGTCCCACCTCCCTCTTCCAGCTGAAATCAAGCCATGGATTGAAACCCCGATTTACGCACGCTCAAACGGCTATCTCAGAAGACGGCTAGTGGATATCGGAGATCATGTCGAGGCCGGGCAGCTTCTCCTTGAAATCGACACACCGGAACTCGATCAGGAGCTTGAACGGGCCAGGGCCTTGCAAGCCCAGGCTGAAGCAGCACTTGACCTCTCCAAGGTCACTTCATCTCGCTGGGCGGGCCTCTCCAAGACTCGCGTTGTAAGCGATCAAGAAAACGAGGAGAAGCAGGCTGATTTGAAGCTCAAAGGAGCGGCTGCCGAATCAGCCCGCGCGGAGGTCCGGCGATTGGAGAATCTCAAATCCTTTTCACGCGTCACTGCACCATTTGCCGGTGCGATAACAATCCGAAATATTGATGAGGGGGATCTCATCGTAGCGGCTGGAAGCAAGGAACTCTTGCATTTGGCGCAAACTCAGAGACTTAGAGTGTTCGTGCGCGTCCCGCAAGTGATAGCTCGGAGCATAGCTCCCGGCCAAATGGCTGATGTTAGTATTGCTGAGTGTCCGGGCCGAGTGTTCTCTGCCGAGGTAGTCCGCACTGCAGGCGCTATCGAAGCTGACTCAAGGACCCTGCTTGTGGAACTAAATATGAACAACCCAAAGGATGAGATCCTGGCAGGTAGTTACGCCCAGGTTCGCTTCTCCGAAGCAAAATTGGAGCCTTTGCCCACGCTCCCCGCGAACACAATTCTGTTCCGCCCTGAGGGGCCCCAGGTTTGCGTCGTCCGAGAAGGCGGAAAGGTGGAACTGTGCACCGTAAAGCTCGGTCGTGACTTTGGCCAGATGATTGAGATAGTTACCGGCGTGGATTCGAAAGATCGCGTTATCATAAACCCTTCAGAATCACTAGTAAGCGGAACCATAGTATCCGTAAGCGAGATGACAAAAAAGGAAAATAGCAAATCAAAATGACTCCACGTTTTTCTCGGTTCATGGCGAAAACTTCCATTGTCGCCATGACCAGGGCTATTCACATTTTTCATTGATCGGTGCGTCTGCTCTCAATGTTGAAGAAGGTCGGGATAAAGCAACACGCTATGGACGAAGAGGAGGGCGAGTTCTTAATCCCGGTTAACCTCTTTTGGCGAGGTGCACATACATGATCTTCGCTGGAGTCGTGGAGGAGAAGCGGCCACTTCTATTGCCCGACTAAGAAAATCGGAGTCTGTTGGCGCTATCGATAATACTGGAATTCAGTTGGCTTATTTGATATCTGAAAGGCTCTCGCTTATCTACTCACGAGCTTATAGCTGACCAGATGGTAACTGAAGGACAGAAGCAGGATCCCCAGGGATGCCATGAATGAGGAGAAGCTACCTGATGATCAAGAGTCCTCGCGGGAAGATCCACGACAAGCGAGGGGATAATTTCCTGGTTCACCGGTGAACGGCAATGCCAATATTCTTGGCAAGCTAAGCCTGGATGGGTCCCGGAACTGATTAAGCCCTATTGTCATCCCTTCATGTCCAAGTTTTGGCTGATTCCGATAAGTCCCCATTAGCCGGTCCCACCACGGCAAATTGAATCCGAAATTGCTGTTTGTCTCGAATTCAAGAACAGAATGATGTACTCGGTGCATATCGGGAGTAACCACAAAGAGACGCAACACTCGGTCAACGTTTACAGGAACAAACAAATTGCTGTGATTAAACATGGAAGTCCCGTTGAGAAGCACCTCAAAAACGATAACTGATACTGCAGGCGCTCCGATGAGTACCACGACAGCCATTTTGATCAGCATGGAAATAATAATTTCAATTGGATGAAAACGTGTGCCTGTCGTAACGTCAAAATCTAGGTCCGCATGGTGCATCATGTGCAAGCGCCAAAGGAACCCAACGGCATGGAATAATCGATGCTGTAGGTAAATCATGAAATCTAAAATTACGACCGACAGCACAACAGCCACCCAATGGGGAACCGCGACGTTATTGAATAATCCCCAACCCTTCTGAGTCGCAATCGCTGCCATGCCTACCGCTGCGACACGAAACAGAACTCTCACAAGGGCAGTGTTTATGACGACAATCCCTATATTAGCGAACCAGCGAGAGCCCTTCGATGCGGTAAGACGGCGGCGAGGCGCTGCGAGTTCCCCCAAGGCCACAGCCAAAAATATTCCTATGAAAAAAACAAGCCTGATTATCGGCTCATTCTCCATGATGAGCATATTCATTCATTGCCCCCATTTCGCAAGACTGTCTGTTCCTATCTCATTGGAAGCGCATTGCCACGAATCCGGCACTCTCATTGGACGGTTTCTTCTGCGTTTCTCTGTTCCACATTACAATTGTCATGGATTCCGCGGGTATGGAGCTCAATCACCTTTTGAGATATTCTGCTCCCCAATCGCCATGTAAACCGCTTTGCAGGTGGGCGAGACCCCGCCCTTGTGTCCTCCAGGATTGCGAGCCCCATCGGAGTCTTTCAGAGAGTTCGCATAGTCTGACGCATCGAGAAATCTTCCGGTTTCGTCCTCTTGAGATACGATATGAAATAATGTGGTTCCGTAAGGGTCTTTTACTAAATTTTCCGGGAGAGAACTCAAGTCCTTGGGACAGACCAACGTACCAGAAATAGGAGAAGCAATATATTTGAGCTTGGCCGTAAGGACCAGAATCACTGTCTCACCCTTACTCACTTCACTGCCATCGTCCACAAGAAGCTCGACCTCTCGTACTGTTCCCCCCATAAGCACTGTAGGCTCGGTCATTCCAATCGCCAGCCTTCCTCCATCCTCTCTCTTGATCCATAGCCCTTCTGCCGGATCGCATGAACGGTCGTCAGGCAGGACAAGTTCTCGGCCGAGAAAGTTCTCAAATCTTACACCCATGTTTCTCTCCAATCGTCTGCTACGTTCTATGCTGCCCGTGGTAGGTCCTCGTCACCGACATGCAGGCACTGTCGGGGACATTTTGCAACGCAGAGTTTGCATTTGAGACAGTCCCAGTCCTCCACGATGCCTGAATTCTTGAAGGAATGAGGAGCAATGCCCAGGGGACAGACTCTTTCACAGAGTTTACATTCGGTGCATTCCTCAGTAATGCGCAACGGGTACCGGTTCACCCCGGCCCATTTTGCCATAGTCCCGACAGGGCAGAAAACGCACCAACTTCTTGGCTTAAAGGCGATGCCCACGAATACTCCGGCAACCGTGGTGATGGTGAGGAACATTATAAAGAACCCACCGATTTTGACCGGATCGGGCCAGAGCTGGTAAATACGGACTGAAAATATAGTCATCATTATTCCCATCATGAACAGCCGGAACGGAAGACGCCGCACGAAAATGGGTATTGACTTCTTTCTACTGAGAGCGTCGAGACATTGATTCAAGAAACTCCCTCTCGGACACCACCAGTCGCACCAGCGACGACCCCATAAGAAGGCCGGGAGTATCGCTCCAGCCATACAGAGGGGGACGAAGTAACCAAACCACGGAGAAATCCAGCCAATAGTGAGGATTGCAATGAATACTATTGTCGTAACCCAACTCAATTTGTTCCTGGCCGAAACAAAACCCTCTGCTTGGTTTCTCTTCGTCGCTCTTTCGGGGGGCATCGACACAACTCCTTTCCACTGATTCGATCAGGTTGAGACTGACGGCTCCACAATCTTGGAGACATTTTCTGCTTCTTTGAGGCTCTTTCGTGCCACACGGGTAACAAAACCAGCGACAATGATCGTCGCAGCCAATCCTACCCAGAAGAAGACCTGTCCGGCCCAACCTCCTTCAACCTTCCCGGCGGCAACATCGGCAAGAGACCTGGCGGCAGAGCCGAAATAGACGTACATGAGACCGCCTGGGAGCATCCCAATTAGGGAAGCAAGAGCGTATTTACCGAATGAGACTTTCGTCAGCCCAAGGGCATAGTTGAGAAAATTGAAGGGGAAGACCGGACTCAAACGGAGAAGCAGCACGATTTTGAATCCCTCTCTGCCAACCGCTTCGTCCACTGCTGCGAACTTGGGGTTTCCTGAGACCTTGCGGGCAACCCAATCACGGGCAAGGGTTCTGCCCACGAGAAAAGCTGCACAAGCTCCAAGGGTGGCCCCTGTCCATGCACTCAGCAAACCCACAGGAACCCCGAAAAGAAAACCAGCTCCAAGAGTCAGCACAGATCCCGGCAATAACAGCACACAGGCCACTATGTAGAAGAGCGACACAAAGATGGGACCCCATGCCCCAAGCCCCTGGGTCCAGTCCAATGCCGCTACCAGGTACTGCCTAACGGGCAAGATCAAGATTCCCGTAACGATTGCAGCAACAAGCAATGCCAGCGTTATGATCCTGATGACCGAGTTGTTTCGACGCGATGCCGTTGTCTGCTCTTGTTCAGCTTTTCCAGACATGAAATATCCATCGGCCTCCTTGGCCGGAATCCCCTGGGATTACTTAAATAAGCGCCCGATAATCCCCTTCTTCTCCGGTTCGAGTGGAGGCATTCCCAGCTGTTTTCTGATCTCGTTCGCGACCTTGTCCTCGGTAACATCCGAACCTTCTGCCACAACCTCTTCGCCAATCATGATGGCCGGAGCACACGGAAGCTCCGTATCCGACCACTCGTCTGTCCGGTAATCAGCGAAAGGCTTTGAGGTAGTCTCGATGTCAATGGGGTATTCTGCGCCCAACCTGGACGCCATCTCCTTGAAATGTCTTCAAGGCTTGCCATTAGGTTCATTCAGGAAAAAACGGACTTTTAACATGATTCTTTCCTCCTTGTGTTACCGGTTCTCATGAACCTGAGTCCGATGATTGCTTGGCTTGGGTCATTCTGTTCAAAAATTGATCCGCGGGGATGAAGTCAACCAGGCGCAGGTCTGCACGTTCCTGGCCATAAGCATCAAAGAAAACCACCGTTGGAACGCCCTTGACCGAATACTGCATCACGAGTTTTTCATAGAGCGGATTCCCGCTGGTGGTCAGGTCAACCTTAATCATGATGAAATTACTCTGAGCCTGTTTCACAACTTCCGGGTCACGAAAAGTGACATCTTCGAGTTCACGGCACGGTGTACACCAGCTAGCAGAAA
>JACRDE010000138.1 GCA_016212935.1 Desulfomonile tiedjei
CAGATTGGTGGGAATGCGTTGTCCGCTGGACATTCTCGAACAAAAATCTATGGAACTGGATCGGAAAATAAACGAGGCGCTTTCCAAGGATCCCAATCTCAAGCAGTTCGTGGAATCCATAGAGGGCAACAGGCCTCGCGGCGACTCCACGAGTGAAGACAACATAATCCGTCTGAACGATTTTCTAAAAAGGGACCATCCCAAGGAACCGGACGAATAACTTAGGGGCGGTTCCCATTATTGCAAGGACCGGTGGGCAGCCATTGGATTCCAACAGTTACGCCATTAAGATCATTCCTGATCTGACTATAGACGATAAGTACGCTGCGATAATAGAGAACGCTCTGAACAGGATTACTTCGTTCACTTCCACGGCGTTGAGCAACGATCGCATATCAGAGCTTTACCTTTTGGAGAGGAGTAATCTTGGACGCGATGCGGCCAGGCAGATCCTTGCAGCCAAGGGCAAGCTCGTCGTGGGATTCCAGTTTGAGATACGCGCTGACGCGTCCGACGACAATTTTCGCGTGTACGTCAAGAAGGTGACTGACGAAAATAAGAATTTCAAATTTTATCTAACTCCCACTGTGCAAGAAATCATGCTCCAGTTGATCAGCCTGGAAGATCGCCGTTCGGTGGCGATATTCTCTATGCTGAACAGCTCGATTGACATCGGCTACCGCATACTTACCACTTTGTACAGCAATCAGCTCAAGCGGCTCAAGGACCGGACAAGCTCTTTCGTGCAGGAAGGCATAAAGCATAAGCTGGACAAATTGGCCGTGGCCAAGGCCAGTGAAGACGCGGAGCTCTGGCAAGAGGATAAGCCCCCTGTCCCTGTATCCGGTCAACCTAAGGGCAGCAGGCCGGGATCGCAGGACAACTTGCTTATGGTGCTGGCTGATGACGGGACCTTCGATGAAATCAACCAGTACGTGGGACATATTGTCTCCAGAAGCGATAGGATCCGCGAAAAACGAGAGGTGCTCGAGAGGAATCCTGACATGCCGCCGGAAGAAATCTATGAGCAGATGGTTCGTGAAGACTTGGACCAGCTTGAGAATTGCTACGCGAGAATGCATATATATATGAAGGCCTTCTACAAGAACAAGGATCGCCGGCCCCCGACCCAGAATAAGGTCCTTAGGCAATTCTTTGCAGGAGAAATTGAAAACATAACAGGAGAGACAGGCCTTCTGGAAGATTTGCTGGCACTTGGCCAGGAAGATTATTTCAAGAACCTCGCCCGCCACAAGGAACTTTCCTGATTCGTACATGCCGTAGCACCAGTTCGTATTACTGCTCAGAAAGCGGATCAGTCCAAATCACTGACTACCTCAGGATTCGTTTATCAGAGAATCAGCGAGCACTCCTTTGTCCAGGTAAAGTATCCGTTTCGACCTCTTTGCAGCTCGAGGATCGTGGGTGACCATGATTATGGTCTTCTGAAACTTGCTATTGAGCTCTGACAGCAGGTTCAGCACCTCCCCCGCAGAATTCTTGTCCAAATCGCCAGTGGGCTCGTCGGCTACAATAATGAGCGGGTCGGTCACAAGGGCTCGCGCTATGGCAACTCTCTGCTGCTGTCCTCCAGAGAGCTGGGACGGGTAATGGTCCATGCGGTCGTGGAGTCCAACCGCTCTAAGCGCTGCTTCGGCATGCTCCTTGCGGTCGTTCCGGGACAAAGAGGTGAGTAAAAGCGGCAACTGCACGTTCTCGAAAGCATTGAGCACGGGGATCAAATTGTAGAACTGAAAAATGAAGCCCACGTTATTGGCCCTCCACAGGCTCAATTCCGCCTCGTTAAGCTGGGAGATGTCTACTCCCCCTATACTCAGTATTCCTTCGTCAGCGGCATCGATTCCGGCGATAAGGTTCAGGAGCGTAGTCTTGCCGGACCCAGACGGCCCCATCAGTGCGAGGAACTCGCCGCTTTCCACGGCAAGGGAAAGATTTCTCAAGACAGGGATCTCCTGATCTCCGCGGACATAGGATTTGCTGAGATTCTCAATAATTACGAGAGGTGCCGGCGCCAAGGCTTCTGGGGTCATTCCTTCACATTTACCCTGCGGCCTTCCTTTAGGTCCTTTGCTGAACTCAACACCACAACGTCTCCTTCCTTGAGCCCGGAGAGTATTTCAAAGGTGTCGTTCCATTTTCGGCCTACTTCTACGGTTGCCGATTTTACGTGATCCTTGTTCACTTTGAGCGCGGAGTATACGCCGTTTTTCTGTTTCAGGCAGGCCGCAGAAATCCCGAGGAATGGTTTGTGTTCATCTTCTTTCAGTGGCCTGGAAAGAAAGGCGACCTTCGCACTCATCTCTGGAAGAACCTTCGGATCTAGTCGGTCGAACTTGACCTTTGTCAGGACCGTGGCCTTGGATCGGTCTGCGGTCGGCACTATCATGTGCACAGTTCCAGGAAAGCGATCTGCGGGATACGCGTCGAGCCTGATTTCAGCGGCATCTCCTACCTTTGCCTTTTCCAAGCTGGACTCTGCTACGTCCACTTCAACCATGATAGAATCCATGTCCGCCATGGTTGCCACAGCTGCCTTGGAATTGGTAGAGGCCCCGAACGGTGCCACAACTTCGCCGACATCCGCGTTCTTGGTCAATATGACACCGTCAAAAGGGGCCCGTATGTAGGAGTATTCCAGATTGACCTCCGCTACCTTTATTGAGGCCTCCACACGATTCACACCAAACCTGGCTGAAGTTTCAGATGCCAGGGCCTTCTTGTAGCGTGCCTCAGCTGTGTCGAAAGCCTGCACTGAAACTGCCCCGGATTCGCGCAATGACTTTTGTCTGTTCAAGTTGAGAGTAGCATCGTGCAGTTCGGCCTCGGCATTCCTCAGCGCCGCATGGGCAACCTTCAGGGCCGCCTGCGCTTCCTCGAGAGTCGCCTTCAGGTCGGCATTTTCAAGCACGCCGAGCACGTCGCCGGTCTTAACTCTTTTCCCCTCTTCCACGTACAGTTTTTCGAGGCGTCCGGTGGCTTTGGATGATACGGCCGCCTTGCGTTGAGCCACCACATAGCCGCTTGCGTTCAGAGTGGTTAGAGGCCGCGACGGATAGGTCAGCGAGACTTTGGCGGTCTGAACATCCACCGCCGGAACCAAATAGCCGTGCCAGGCAAGATATGCGATTACCGATACAAGGACCACCGCAGGAACAGCCAACCACAAACGACGTCTTCTCCTTTTGGCACCTCGCTGCGCCCACCTCTGGTCCGACTCTATTCGTAATCTAGACAGGTCCTGATTTTCCATTTTTGAATCAACCGAACAGACACCTCATCGTGTCGGAAGGGTGTCGGTTAAGAATCACCGGGGATTCCCTGCGTTCAAAGTAAACGTTCTTGGCTGGAATGGCGCGCACCGTGCACTGCCGCCACAATGCAGTGGCGGGGTCGGCGTCACTGCCGGACATTCTCGGCTTCTGTTACTACTTGGACCGGAGTCATAGTGCGGTCCGATGTTGTCTTTCGCGCCCCACCAGATGTCCCCCATTGGGAACAAATACTCTGGGAAATTGGCATTTCATGGTATAAATGTCAATCAAACACGGCATCGTGCGATCGAGAGAGATCTCGGCTCAACCCGGCGGTCCGATCAGCCAACCTCACTGTCGCCCGGGAAGGAGTTTTCGGTTGATTGACAAAGTTCGATCATTGTTCAGACTCGTTTTGATGCTGCTCGGACTAATTGTCGCCACAGGACTTCTCACTCCGATTCTAATTCTCATTAGCTTTGTGACCTCCAGCGGGCCTCTTCTTGCCATCGAAAGAGCCTGGGCATGGATAGTAGCCAAGAGCATGCGCCTAACTTTTTCCTGTGAGGGAATGGAAAAAGTTGTGCCCGGAAAATCGTATATAGTTGCGCCCAATCATCAGAGCAATGCTGATATACTTGCTTTGCTCGTAGTCCTCCCAATGAAGTTTCGTTGGGTGGTAAAAAGAGAGCTTCTGATAATACCCCTGTTCGGATGGGCTCTGGCCAGAACCGGAGCTGTCGCCCTGAATAGGAAGGATCGTAGTCAATCGATAAGCAGGCTGCAAGAGGCGGCTGGATCCAAATTCGAGGGAGGCTGGTCGGTCCTGATTTATCCCGAAGGAACAAGAAGTCCGGATGGAAATCTCCAGGAGTTCAAAAAAGGGGCCTTTATGATGTCCGTTCAGTCAGGGATCCCGATTCTTCCGGTCATCTGCAATGGAGCGTTCAAGGTTCTGCCCAAGAAAACAATTTTCGTGCGTCCCGGCCATGTTTCCGTGACCATAGGAGATCCGATCGATACCGCTGGATTGACAGTTGACGATATCCCACAGTTAATGGACAAAACCAGGGAGGCGATGCTCAAGCACTTTGACCCTGATTATGATCCATTCAAGAGAAGCTAGCTTCGACAGTGTTGATTCATACCAACCTACATGCCCCGGAGGGGCACAACGAAAAATGAAAACGTCTCAGTGGGACCGGCATCTGAAACTGTCCCAAAATTCAAAGTCTACTGGAAATCGTGCTACACTGTTCAGGATTCCTCGTTCCCAGGCTCTGCCCGGGAATGCGTGACGACTTTAGTGGCACGCTACTCTAGGTTTAGATGATCTGAGACAGTTTCATCTTGCCGGTCCCCATCAAGCAGTTTTCATAGGAACTCGCAATCAAAGAAGCAAAATCGGAGAAACGCTTCTTATTAATAACGTTCGATTTCTTGTTTTCTCGAGAAGAAGTTGGATTGCGATCGATGTAACTTACTGCTTCTATGAGAGAAATCGGACAAAGTTTGGTTGCGGCCGCAGGCCGCGTCCTGTAAGAAGTGTTTCCCCG
>JACRDE010000139.1 GCA_016212935.1 Desulfomonile tiedjei
CAAGCGGACACTCCGCGAACGGGCAAATAGAGGAGACCCAGCGGATGGGAGCCAAGGCGACGGTGAGAAAGCCTTACGAGGCACACCAATTGCTCGAACTCGTACGCAATTTACTGGATCAAGAATGAGAAAAGCCAATTGAATTGCCGGTCAGCAACGTGAAAAGATAGACTATATCGGGCGGATTACCGTGCTCCGCTATGAGAATTGCAGGGACTGGTCATTCTGATCAAATCGGACGTATTCTTTATTAGTTGTTTTCGGAGGTTCTACCAAACCGTGACTCGAATTCGCTTGCTCCACGTCGAAACGCGCCTCTCGGGCGAGCCGAAAAAGTGTGATAAAATACTGATATGATGACTTGTGATACGAATTCGCTTTCAAATCAGTAAGATTGGGGGAACCTTCTTTGGCAAAGAATGTTCCCCCAGACCCCTTCCAAGAAACTCTAACACTGGCCGGAATCCATATTTCTCGCTGAGAAATGTGGATTCCGGCGAATGCTGGAAGTTCTTGAAGTTGGGTTCGGGGAGGAACTTCTTTCAAGAAGGTCCTCCCCGATTCTTCCTTGTTTGCATGCGAACTGGTATGAAATATCCGAAATCCGAGGCACCAATTTCGCGTTTCCGCACATGGTAGCGAAAGCACCCCGCTTCCAATAAGAGTCAGACATGAAAAAACCAGGTGGCGACATAACCGACCAGGCAAGAGAGCAAATAGTGTCCGCCAAGACTTCTTCTTCGATCGGATCCTCTGAAAAGAGTGCGTCGCGTGGCCGGCGGAGGAACGACAATATTTCTCCCGGCGACTGCGAAAGCGAGCTGGCCCGATTGACACGGCAGTTAAGTGAAGAGACCGAAGCCCGTAAAAGAGCGGAAGAAAAGGCGGACACGACACTTAAACTTCTGTCGTCCGTGTTGAACACCCTAGATTCTACAATATGGGTGATTGACTCGGAGACCAGGTCACCCCTGCTCGCAACTGCGCTGCAGGGACACGCTGGAAGATTTTCTGAAGAACAAGCACTTATGCTACTCAATAAATTTTCTGTGTGTGTTCCCGGCACGGACCAAGTAGCGGACCAGGCAGAAGAACGTCTCAAGGGAGAATTTCACGATATTGATTCAGGCCAGAGGTTTGACGTCAGTGCCGTGGAAGTCGACTGGACAGACGGTCGAAAAGCCCAGTTGACAATAGCCAGCGACGTTACAGCTATCAGACACACTGAAGAGGCTCTGCGTGAAATCGAAGCCCGTTTTCGAGCCACTCTGGACAATGCTGCGCAAGCCATAACGCTCACTGACGACAAAGGTCGCTTCACACAGGTGAACCCAGCCTGGGAAAAGATGTTCGGTTACACCGCTGAGGAAGCTGCCAGGTTGACTCACGTCGACGTGACCCACCCGGATTTCCTGGAAATCTCAAAAGAAAAATTGTCGGCTTTGACAAGGGGAGAATTGGATCTTTATCGCATGGAGAAACAGTATATCCGCAAGGATGGCACAGCATTCTGGGCTGATCTGAGCGTCACTCCCGTGCAGACCCTTGATCGTCAAGTCGGGGCGGCTGTCGGCGTGATTGTGGATATAACCGAAACCAAGAAGGCCCAGGAGGCCCTACAAGAGAGAGACGCACTCATCAGCGCCCTTTACAACAAGGTGGCTCAAGCCATAGCTTCAACAGATCACAAGGGCAAATTCATAGAAGTAAATCCGGCCTTCGAACGCATGTTCGGCTACACCAGGAGCGAGGCTCTGGAACTGACCCACCTCGACATAACAGTTCCCGAATTCATAGTGCTATCTGAAGAGAAAGCCGATGCGCTTTTCAAGAGAGAGCTAGACTCGTACCGTATGGAGAAACGCTATTTTCGAAAGGATGGCTCAACTTTCTGGGCCGATGTCTCCATTTCGGCCATCCATCAGCCCGACAATAGAGTGCAATCAGTTGGGATCATTGTTGACATCTCAGACCGGAAAAAGGCCGAAGAGGCGTTGCAGAAGGCTCACGATGAACTGGAACAGCGGGTCTTGGAACGGACTGCCGAACTGGCGGAAACCAATGAGAAGCTCGAAAGAGAGATTGGCGAACGGGCCCGCACTCAAGAAGCTTTGAAAGAAAGCGAAGAACGTTTCCGTGCGATTTTTGAGACTGCCAAAGACTGTGTTTTTATTAAGGACCGAGACCTCAGGTACACGCTAATTAACCCATCTATGGAGAGCCTGTTGGAATTACCGGCTGCAGTGATCATGAAGAGCACAGATGAAGATTTGTTCGGCCCGGAATCTGCCGATCATCTCCATCAACTGGATTTGCGTGTCTTAACAGGAGAAATCATCGAGGCAGAGCATACAAGACCGGTAAGGGGAATCCCTATGACATTCCTTGATATCAGGGCCCCCATGCGTAACGAGCGCGGCGTAATTGCCGGAATTTGCGGTATCTCGCGGAATATTACGGAAAGGACCAAGACCGGTCCTGCCAAAGTGGTCACAGTGGAAGAAGGCCCTTCAGCTACCATGAGGTCGACACTTGCGGAGGCTCGCATGGCAGCCAAAACAGACATCATTATACTGCTCACCGGGGAGAGCGGAGCAGGCAAAGACCACCTGGCCCGCTTTATCCACGACAATTCCCGACGTGCGAGCGGTCCGTTCTATGCGATCAATTGCGCTGCAATTCCGCCTGAACTTGCTGAATCGGAACTCTTCGGCCATGAGGCAGGTGCCTTCACCGGAGCAAAACGCAGGAAACGTGGATTACTTGAACTTGCAGAAGGTGGCACCCTGCTTTTGAATGAAATAGGAGAGCTCCCGCTGCACCTCCAGGCCAAATTGCTCACTTTTCTTGATACGCGCTCCTTTACGCGGGTGGGCGGGGAAAAATCGGTAACAGTGAGCGCGAGATTGATTGCAGCAACGAATCGCCACCTAGACGAAGAAGTTGCAAAAGGCCGCTTTCGCCACGATCTATACTATCGGCTCAATGTGCTTTCCATAAGAGTGCCGCCCCTCAAGGAACGAATTGAGGACATCCCAACTCTGGTCCGGCAAATCAATTCCCATTTGGCCCAAGAGCTTCAACTGCCTGGAACGCCTTCGATTTCTGGCGATGATATGGCGAAACTATGCGCATACAAGTGGCCTGGGAATGTGCGGGAACTCCGCAATGTTCTCGAGAGGTCAGTGATAGTCTCGGACGGACAAGAATTGAAATTCGATTTTCTAGAATGCGAAGCCGCTGCAACGTCACTCGGGTCCTGGACGATCCATTTTCCACCAGTGCCGTCATTTGTGCATGTTGTCACAGAAATTCGACGGAACCTGATTTTGGAAGCATTGGCCAGATCGGGCGGGAACAAGCAGGAAGCTTCGCGTCTACTGGGTGTTTCCAGGTACACGTTGAGACGGCAACTGAAGACATTGAAGCTTTGATGTGCCGATGTAGCCCGAGAGATTACATGGGTGGGCTACTTCAGCACGCTATTATTTTGCGTGATTTCAATTTATTAGATTGGTAGCTGCTACAGTGTGCGCCTTAGGCCCACTGACGTCCTCAGCCACAGAACCGCCTCGTTGTCTCTTCTATCGAAGGCCCTCCCTATAACGGGTTAGTTTTACATTACAATATCGGTGTCGAAGCTTTCAATCACTCGAGTGGCACCGTTTGTGCAACTTCCTCTTACCAACGGAAAGCGAATTCACCAACGCTGTTCGCAACGAGCTGCCCTTTCATCCGGCGGCTCATGGATCCCAATATACTCTAACAAAATCTGGTTCGTTAGGCTTAGCGGACCGAGAAGACCTGCTTTTTGGCACATACGAATAGAGCCGGTCTACTGGGTCTCTAGGTAAACCTGGCAACGTGGATACGTTCGCCCAAGCGCAGTATCTAGAACAGAGCGTTGTTTCAGATACTTGCAAGCACAAGATATTGGAGGATGCCGTGCAAAATACGTCCGCACAATCAGCTGCACCCGTTCCTTACAGGTGGGTGATCCTGGCGCTGATGACCACATCTTTTTTGTTCACCTTCATCGTCAGATTCTCGTGGCCGCCCCTCATCCCGGTCGTGGTCCCGGTCTTGAACATGAGCATGGCTAAGGCCGGCGCGTACATGAGTGCGTTTTACTTTGGGTACATCATCACTCAGATACCAGGGGGATTGTTGGCTGATCGCTTTGGAGCGCGCCTGATCCTGACAGCCAGCCTCATCATCGAAGGCATTACGACTTTTGGAATGGGATTCATAACCACTTACGACACGGGTTTTGCACTACGTGTTGCCACCGGCCTGGGAGCCGGGGCGCTCTATGGGGCCTGCACTCGCACTCTCTTTGAATGGTTTCCGGCGGAAGAAAGAGGCACTGCTTTCGGAATAATGCTGGCCGGCCCGTCGGGCGGTATTCTCGTGTCCAGTTTTGTCATGCCCCTGTTGAATTCGACCTTTGGCTGGCAAGGCGCATTTCAAGCAGTCGGTGTGGCAACTATCATAGTCGGCATGGCCATCTTTCTGCTCGTCCGCTCGTCAGATCAGAGCAAGAGCGCTGGGAGCATGTTCGGCGGTTTTAGGATCGTGTTTGGCAGCAAGGAGATCATGCTCACCGCTCTGTCGTGCTTTTGCTTGATGTGGGTAGAGCTGGGAACTGCAACTTGGGCGTTTGCTCACATCAAAAAATTAGGGCTTGAACTCAAAGTGGCCGGCACAGTAATGATGTTCTATGGCATTGGAGGGCTCCTTTCGCCTGCGATATCCGGGATCGTTTCCGACCGAATCGGGCACAGGAAATGGATCTACATTGTTTCTCTTCTCGTCATTGCGCCTATGACTGTCCTTTTCGGCGCTCAAACGGAAGTCAAAATGTTATGCATTGTGGGATTTCTGTTCGGCTTCTGTTCATATTTCGCCAATCCTCATGTCAGCATCATGATTTCCGAATTTGCAGGGAAAAAGTTCGCGGGCTTGGCCAACGGAAGCTCCAACGCTATCTTCCAATTAGCCTCCATGATCGGACCCTTTGTCATGGGATGGGGGATAGACATCACCGGCAACTTTTCCACCGTCTGGTGGATCATGGCAGCCGGCCCATTGGTCGGAATAGTCCTGATGCTGCCCGTCAATCCGGAAAACAAGAGAGACTAACACCAAATGGAAAACGTGACTCAAATAGACAGGGCCGAAATTTCCCATGCCATGCCGTACAGGTGGGTGATTCTCGGATTGTGCGTCTGCTGTTTTCTCTTCACGTTTATTACGCGGTTTACCTGGCCGCCGCTCATCCCCGTCGTGGTCCCGATTCTGGGTATGTCTATGAGTCAGGCCGGCGCGTACATGAGCGCTTTCTACATGGGATACGTGATAACCCAGATTCCCGCTGGAGTGCTTTCGGACCGGTTCGGGGTAAGGCTTATCCTTGGAGTGAGTCTAATCCTCGAAGGCATTTCCACCAGCTCGATGGGTTTCATGAATTCGTACGAAACCGGCTTTTTGCTCAGGGTGATTGCGGGTTTCGGGGCTGGTGCAGTATATTCCTCATGTTCACTTGCCCTCATGGAGTGGTTTCCTGCCCGTGAACGGGGCAGAGCTTTTGGCGTATTTTTGGCTGCTCCGTCCGGCGGAATTCTGATGACCAACTGGTTCGTTCCGCCTCTGAATTCCCTTGTTGGTTGGCAAGGAGCTTTCAAGTCAGTAGGATTGCTAACGTTTACCGCAGGCATATTGGTTCTGTTGCTTATGCGATCCAGCGGTCAAATCAAGTCCCAGGAAAAAACCCTCTTGGGCGGATTCAAGGTGATAGCTGGAAGCAAAGGACTGATTCTCACTGCCTTGTCGGGATTCTGCCTCATGTGGCTGGAGCTCGGGACCGCGACTTGGGCCAATGCACATATAAAGAAGTTGGGTTTTTCAGTAGCTGAAGCCGGCTATGTGATGATGTCATATGGAGCGGGTGGAATCATCGCCCCGCTGTTGTCCGGGGTGGTTTCGGATTGGACAGGACAACGAAAGTGGTTGGTTATAGCTGCTTACCTTATGTCTGCTCCTCTGTGCGTAATTTTCGGATACCAGAACACGCTGGGTCTTCTGGCCGGGATAGGCTTTATTCTTGGATTCACATCCTACATTGCAAACCCTCAGCTTACGGTTCTTATTTCCCAGTTTGCTGGAAAAGAATGGGCTGCAACTGCCAACGGAACATCTAATTTTGTGTTCCAACTTGCTTCGATGATCGGCCCGTTCATTCTGGGCTGGTCCATCGACGTCACTCAGAGTTTCTCGATCGTTTGGTGGATGCTGGCAGCGGGTCCTCTTTTGGGGATTCTGTTTATGCTTCCTGTGCGACAGGATGAAACGAGGGCTGCCGCATAGACGAGCGCTCTTGCGAACAGGCAGCACCCGCGCGCGGCGAAAAAAGACTACCATATAAAACCAAGAACAACTTTTAGGAGGACGCATATGTCCGAAGAGACGAAAAAACTTTTTGAAGAGAGATTGGGGCGATATCAGGCTGCAATTGCCCTGGAACCCCACGACCGCATTCCCATTGCTACAGGAAGCAACTATTTTGCGGAGGTGTATTCCGGAAACACGAAGCAGGAAACCATTTACGACCCTGACAAATGGCTTCAGGCAGAGATCAAATTCTGTCAGGATTTTCCGGAAGTGGACGTTCTAAGGAACAACCGGGTCTATGGTCCGCTGTATGATGCTCTCAATGTCAAGACTTACAAACTTCCAGGTCGAGATCTCCCTGCTAACACCCAGTTCCAGTTCATGGAACAGGACTATATGAAGGAAGACGAGTATGACGATCTGATCAATGACCCTCCCGGGTTCATGATAGACATCCTATTGCCCAGGATTCTTGGGGAGTTGGGGAATCGCGGTACTGGTCGTTCCTATATAGCAATGCTGAAGGCCGGTATGGCCCAGGCGATGTTTGGCGGCATCATGCGCAATCGCGGCATAGTGCTTGAGCAGCAATGCGGGATGCCTCAGCCCATGGCCGGATTCTTCCTTGCGCCCTTTGACGCACTTGCAGACGCGATGAGAGGCATGACAGCCACATTTTTGGACATGTTCCGCCAGCCGGACAAAGTGCTGGCCGCGTGCGACGTGCTCGTTCAGGAAATGGCCCACATGGCACTGTCCGTGGCTGATCCGCTGAAACGCTATCCTATTTTCGTCCCGTTGCACAAAGCCATATTTATGTCTCCGGAACAATTTGACATGTTCTATTGGCCTTCGTTCAAGAAGGTAATGGAAATCATTATCGATTCCGGTTACAACGTCCGAGCATATCTCGAAGGCGACTGGGGCAAGCATTGGCACCATATGCGTGAGCTGCCAAAAGGCAGAGTCCTTTGCGATATCGATTCACAAGGTGACATTCACCAGGCAAAGAAAGACCTGGGCGGCTTTCAGTGCATTGCAGGCGGTGTCCAAGACTCCATGCTCATTCTCGGAACCACCGATCAGGTCAGGGAACACGTCAGGGAGCTTTGCCAGACAGTAGGCAAAGGCGGCGGGTACATCGTGAGCGCGGGATGTTCGTTCCCGTACGATGCAAAGCCGGAAAACTTCAGGGCCATGATCGATGCAGTCATGGAGTATGGATGGCACGACAAGAGCATCAAAGCGAAGCCCAAGGCAGCTCCCCCCGTACGCACACCCGAAGGCCTGAATCCGCGCAGAGTGATGACGCCCTGGGACGTCAAGAAAACAGAGCTGGGGCAGATTATGGGGGACGAAAACCTCATCAAGAAAAACTGGGAACAACTTGAAACCATGGCCCACACATTCATGTGGCAGTGGACGCTCTAGAATAGGAGGCAATTACAATGGGAGATCTAGCTCAGGCATTGGCCAATCTGGAAGAAAAAAAAGTATACCAGCTTATTGATCAGAAGATCACCGAAGGGGCGAACCCCCTGGACATAATACAAGAATGCAATGACGGAATGGTTCGGGTCGGAGAGCTCTTCTCCGAGCAGAAGTACTTCATAAGCCAGCTCATTTATTCGGCTGAGATCCTCAAACAGGTGATGAAGAAGCTCGATCCGTTGCTCTCCGGCATTCAGGCCGATAGCGCCGGCGGAGGAAAGATAATCATAGGAACAGTCAAAGGGGACATTCACGACATAGGAAAAAACATAGTCATCACTTTGTTGAAGGGCTCGGGCTTCGACGTGATTGATCTCGGAGTGGATGTCCCCACAGAAAAATTCGTAGAAAGCGTCAAAGAATCGGGTGCCAAGGTTCTTGGCCTGAGTGCGCTCCTGAACTTCACGTATCCGGTGATGAAAGAAGTAGTAGACGCGATAAACGCCGCCGGTTTGCGCGACAAGGTGAAGATCATCATCGGCGGTACTCCCATCAACGAGCAAGTGCGTGAATACGCGGGAGCGGATTATTACGCCAAGGATGCCGTGGCCGGCGTGAATATCTGCAAGGAAATCTATGCCTGATATGGGCTGCACCCCTGTGAGGAAACAATGTTCATAATCGGTGAAAAAATAAACGCAACCCGCAAAAGCATAGACGCAGCGCTGAGGAGTCGAGATGCGTCTTACCTGCAAGAGGTGGCAAAGGCCCAAGAAGAGGCGGGAGCCCATGCCCTTGACGTGAACTGCGGAACGTTCACTGCGGCCGAAGAGCCTGAAGTCATGAAATGGCTCGTGGAGACGGTTCAGGCAACAACCGAGCTTCCGCTGTGCATCGATAGTCCGAACCCGGGAGCTTTAGCTGCCGGGCTCGCCCGACACAAGGGCAAGCCTGTGATCAACTCAATCAGCGGAGAAAGCGCCAGATATGACAACGTGTTGCCACTTGTGAAGCAGTACAATGCTGCAGTCGTGGCATTATGCAATGACGACAGAGGCTTGCCTTCCACCAAAGAAATGGCCTTGGAAGTAGGCGATTCGTTGGTAAGTCGTTTGGTGAAAGATAGCGTGCCTATTGACGACATCTACCTGGACCCGTTGGTTCGCACTCTGGCCACAAGCCCTGAAACCGTGGTCGACACTCTGGAGGTGATGCGGGAGCTGTCACACTGTTTTCCTGGCCTGCATTTCGTGAGCGGCTTGAGCAACGTATCTTACGGACTCCCTGAGCGTCGGTTCCTCAACAGGGCCTTTGTGGTTATGAGTATTGCTTACGGACTAGATGCCGTCATCGTGGATCCGCTCGACAAACAGCTGGTAGCCATGATTTACGCCTCAGAAGCGCTACTGAGCAAGGACCGTTATTGCCTTGAGTACATAAAGGCATTTCACAACGGCAAGCTCAAGGATTGATACCAACGTCCATGGCGGAGAGCGCCACAACGAAGAATTAATACCATTTCGCTCTTAAATATGTAAAATCGGGGAGGCACTTCTTGTAAGAAGTTCCTCCCCGAACCCCACCTCAAGAACTTTTAGCACTTGCCCGAACCCAGATTTCCTGAAAGGAAATGTTGGTTCCGGCACATGATAGAAGTTTCTGGAAGGGGGTTTGGGGGGAAACTCTTTACTAAAGCATAGGCGCTAACTTAAAGAATGGGCTCACGTTATTTCAGCTACTTAGCCAAGTACAACACCGTCACCCCGGCGAAGGCCGGGGTCCAGAATCCGTTTTAAAAGACTGGATTCCGGCCTTCGCCGGAATGACGGATAAAG
>JACRDE010000140.1 GCA_016212935.1 Desulfomonile tiedjei
CATATATTCTTCGCCCAGGTCATAGCCCTGAGCCTTTGCCACAGCGAGGGCTTCTTTGAAGCAGTTATCTGCTATTTCTCTGGTGGGGGGAAAATCGAGAATCTCCTTCAGTGTCCTATCTGTTACCGCACATATGGAAGCCATGGTGCATTTCATTATCATTTTCTTCCACACGTAGAGCTTGATATCGTCGACGTATTCGGTGTCTAAACCGCAATCGGTAAGGATTTGGGCCACCCTTGAACCAAGCTCTTTGTTTTCTTTTGTCAATGCCCCCAGGTGATTGGGTCGATTGAAAAAGGCCATTTCAACTTCGTTCGGTCCCTTTAAGGCAACGCCATAATTCAAGGACATTCGGAACGCTGCGTCAGCGCCAAAGGTTTCGGCAATGACATCCTCCGTTCCCAGGCCGTTATGGGTGCTGACGATCTTTGTTCCATCAGTGAACACTGCTTTAAGATCATCCAGAACCCTGGGGAGATGAAAAGTCTTCGTGGCAAGAAATATAAGATTTGGCTTCAGGGTTTTCATCATCTCTATCCGGTCGAAGAAATGATGAACAGGAACGTTATACGTCACCTGCCCTGATATTTTGATTCCATCTCTTTTGATGCTTTCTCCCAAACCGGGCCTGGGATCTACAAGCATGGTCTCCGGATGTCGGCTGAGCAGGGCTGCAGCCAAAACCGCACCCGTTGCACCAACCCCCACGACGGCAATTCTAAGGTCATCCATGATCTACCTCACCCATAGGCGCTAACCAGGTTCCATCACTAAAATGTCCTTTTCCCTGCATCTCGGGATTCCTTGATGCAGGTTTCTGTTGCTACGCTATTTCGGAAGGTCGTCCGGCGATTCCCAGTCCTTCATGTGATGCATCCACGGCGCTCGTTCGACGAAGACATCGTGGGCCAGAGGAACCGGCGGATGGGACATCCATTTGGGGTCGAACTCATCTTTTATCTTGAGTAGAAACTCATGGTAATTCGGCCCGTATTTCGGTCCTGTCAGGTACAGCGGCTGGTGCGGACCTAGAAGAGAAGTATAGAAACGGTTCTTTATGTTCATCTTGGAGGTGTCTACGTAGAACTGATCGACAGCGTTGGTGTCATCGTCCTGATCCCAGTAGACCAGGAATTCGGAGTAACCCTGATGCCCCAATTCGAAGGTCTGGAACCAGCCGGGATCGCCATAATCCGGCATAAGCGGGGGCGTATATTTCTTTTTCAGTTCCGCGTATGAGGGACCGTGGTCCGGGGACTGGGACATGGTCTCAATGACATAGTCCACAGACACATAACCACCGCACATGAGCCACATGCCGGCTGAGTCGGCGTTCTTGATCCAGGACTCGTCGGACGGCTTGGTCCGGCGTGCAACACCGCCCACTTCGCTCATGATGTCCATCAGGACGCGTTCGTCGTACTCCATTTGCTCCTCAGAGGTAAAACCTATGAGGAGGACCCTGACGATAAAGAAATTCGCTACGGTTTCCTCGTTTTCCTTGCTCCAGATATCCCAGAATTCCTCTTTGCACTCCGCTTTTGCGATGGCACGCCAGAAGAGAGGCACCTTGGTGACTGCGCCAGCGATCTCGGCATGGCCGATTTCTTTCATGGCCTTCACCTGGGCATCCTTTGAAGAAACGATGAAGTTGATCCACTTGACCCGTTTTTCAGGGAGAGCGAGAGCAGTATTGGGCGAGATGCCTGTGGGCTCAAGGCGTTCGGGCTGGAACGGAAGGGTCTTGATGGCCATTCTCGTCACAATCCCAAGGCAGCCGCGCAGGCCGGTGTATCCTCTCAACAGACCCCTCAGGTCCGGGCCGGGACCTTCTCCCCAAAAGGGGTCATCTCCTTCCGCAAACGAACCCATTTTGAGGAGTTCGCCGTCGGGCATCACAACCTCAGTCCCCAAAATCCGTCGGTGAGGGAGCCCGATGCGGTGGCTCAGAGGAGACCATCCGTCGCCGATGAGATTCGCAATGGCCGAAGCTTGCGCCCCGCCGCCGCCGATGACGACGTACGCCCCGTGCTTCATGCATTCTTCTTGGATGGGCGAATAGACCATCCCGGGACCAACTTCCACGTAGAAGTGCTTTTCATCGAGCACGAAGTCGTTCATGCGTTTGAGATCGATCAGGAGGGCCTCTTCCACATGGGGATGCGAGCGTGGCCCGTAAAACCCTGTGCTGTAGGGCACATAGGGGATGTCGTTGCGGTAACAGACTTTGACGATCCTCTGCACCTGTTCGGTTTCCTTGGGCATGATCACGCATCCCGGCACCCTGGTCATGACCCGTTCGTATCCCAAGCCGTTTTCGTATCCACCAGGGCCGCTCCTATATCCCTCGCAGATCACCGGATCGTCGGA
>JACRDE010000145.1 GCA_016212935.1 Desulfomonile tiedjei
ACGAAAGTGGCTTCGCATGCACATTCACTCAAACTCCTTCTTCATCCCCTGGAGCGTTCTTTATGTATCCAAGACATTCAACGCAAGAAGAGTTGATCCCCGAATGTTTCTAGGATTCAAACACATCATCGAAGAGCTTCCTCCGGGCGATGGAGACCTCGATCCACCCAAAGACATTGATGGCCGTCCCCTGACAGCAGGGGTTTGTTTCAACTGGGATATTGACCAAGACTTCCGCCTGGAGGTTGTCCAGGAACAGGATGCATTCTGGAAGAGATTACAGCAGCACCATGGTGTGAGGCTGACCGAAGGCAAGACATCCGAAGACGTGGTTAATTGGTTAAAGAAACCGAAGCTCGAAAACCAGATTCTTTACTTCTTCTGTCACGCGGAGTCCAGGTCTCTAGATCGTGGTGGGCCTGATTCTTCTGCCATAGAGCTGACTGGTGGCAAACAGACCACGCTCCGGTATTTTAAGTTGAAAGCCCCTGCTGATCGGTTCAAGCTTGCCGGTTCTCCCTTGGTGTTCATCAACGGCTGTCAATCTGCCAGTATGTCACCTCTGTTTTATGACGGATGGGTCCCGTATTTCTTGGCCAAAGGGGCACGGGGCGTCATGGGCCCCGTTTGGGACATACCTGCGGTGTTCGCTTCGGAGTGGGCAATCCGGCTGTTCAACAGACTTGTCGAAGGTCCACCAATCGGAGAGGCGATGTTGTGGCTGCGGCGTGAGTTTCTCTTAAAGCACAACAACCTACTTGGATTGGCCTATTCTCTGTACTGCGATGGAGAGACGCGCATCCATCCAGCGTTGAGATAGGAGGGACCATATATGAATGGAAATCATCCTGAATCCATGTCGGCTTCTGATCGTAGCTGGGGAGTGCTCCCACAATGCAATGCTTGATCGCAACAGAGGAGATATGATGTCAACAATGTTGGAAGTTCGGACGGCCGAAAACAGGACAATCTTGGTAGAGACCGTGGATGGTCAGAAGAAGGCCAAAGGGCCCCTCTTGAGTACCGATAAAAAAGAGAGGCTCTTCAGAGCAGGAGTTACAGAAGAAGTGAAAGTTCGGTTGGCGGACACCCTGCGGGATCTCGGGGGAATCGCTAAGTCTTTTTCTGAGCAGTTTGAAGGGCTTGATCCAGCTATCGAAAAAGCCGAGGTGGAGCTCGGAGTCGGAATAGAGGCCAAAGGTATGTTGATAATATTCCAAGGTGCCGGTCAAGCGAACTTCAAGGTCAAGCTTACCTGGAGCCGTACGAAATAGCACTGGCGAATAAATTGACTGACCATAGATGTCCAATAAAGCATTCTTGATGGTACATCTCTTTCGCCCGAAGAAATGCGCCCGGCGACAACGGAACCAGACTAGCCCATTAGCGACCATCACCTGGAAAGCCTTCCGGCATTCCTTTGCGTCGGCATCCTTCCGTGGCTTTTGATGAAGGGTAGCCAATGACGTTGCACACTGAGCAGAATTGCCTCCCCATTCTCCCCCAAATCGACCATGGCCCCGAACCCAAAGAGCTGATCGGGTAGGATGAGGAAGACAGGAGAGCTCTCGATCAGAAGCCACAGAAAGGACATCCGGAACGTCACCGAGTTGGAAGTCATCAGCTTTGGCCGTGGGTAGTGAAGCAAATCACGAAAACGGTATTCAGAAAAGATAAGAGATTGTGGCCCAGGCGGAAGGGGGGCCCCTATACCAACTGGCGAAAACTTTAGATGGGACCCACAGGGAGATCCTGGGCGCCTTAATTTTCTCGTGGCCTGAAAAGGTTTAGGATAGGATAGTAGCTCCCGGCACCACATGAAAATTCATTCCGTCTCCCATTCCTCCCTTGGCCTCACGAGTCGGCATTAGGTTCCGGGATGGGCAAGAGAAGACTGAAAAAATGGTAATCGTCCACGTCGTGGAGACTTTCGGGGATGAGGCGATTTGTTCTTCGGCTCCCAGGTCTTGAATTGAATCATCTGGCTAGAGCCCATCACAGTCTTCTGCTATGTATAGGGCTATGGAGATGGCATCAATCAGGGTGAGATGCCTCAGGGTAGTATCAACGGACTGTAATCGGTAGTACCAGAATCAAGGACGACAGAGCCATGGCAACGCCAAAGAAAGCCAAACCAAGTGTCGGGATTAAGGGCACTAACGCTCAGACAGATAGTGGTAAGGGAGTCACAATAAATGATCTGCGTGATTTTCTCAAACGGTGCTTGGCTGAAAGACCCAAACTGAAAGGTTTTACCCCTGCCAAGAATTCAATCCCTGCTTGGGAAGATTTGGAAATCGGTCTCTTGAGCGGATATGTGACAGCCCTCAATGATGTGCTGCAGTTCGTTAAAGGTGATAGAGAAGCGCTCGCTGCAAAACTGCGTCACGGATTCCTCCAGCTGGATGCTTCGAGCTTCTCCAAACTATCGCAACGGCAGGAACCGCATCTTATGGAAGAGGCAGCACTCGGAGAGCTTATGTATTTGGTACCATGCACGCAATGTCAAAGCGCTGTCTCAATATTCGCTGCAAGTTGTGGAAAATGCGGTACTCCGGGCTACATAAAAACTCTGTTGGATGACTTCCAGGACGCTTCGTTTCTGGGGAGAATCGCTGGAAGGAGTGACCGTACCAAAAGCAGGCCATTCGGCTACAGTGTGGACAGATGGAAAAACGAGCTTGAATCGATGGGTGTCAAGGATAGAGAACCGGAATTATGGCAAACCTATTGGAGGAAATTCGAATCTTCGTATGCCCTGGGATGGGAAGAATTCCAGGGGTATTTGCGCCAAGCGCTAGATGATACGTTGGCAGTTAACCTCGGTAGCCTGCCAACCGGATTGAGAAACGCTATCGAAAACATCAAAAGTACATTCGGAGCGAACTGGGATCAGGTGGTGGAACACTTTCACACGGCCGCGGCGAGAGTAATAGATGATCAAAGGCCATGGGTTGACAATAGCTCAGAGATTAGCGTCCTGGGAGATTTTTCCACCCTATTGATCGAACTATACACTAAGGGCATAGAAACCTTCCGATTTCTCGAACCTGGTTTGGAAGGGGCTATGGACTACATGCTCTCGGCGGAAGACAGTCGGGATGGCTACTTCGTAAAGGATCTTTCCAACACCTATGTGTACGTGAATTCGGCAATGGGTGATCTCCTGAAGCGGCAGGACATAGAGCTCCTGGGAAAGACGGATCGTGATCTCTACTCGGAAGCGGAAGCCCAAGTCCTCCAAGAAGCCTTTGAAAAGGCAGTGAAAGGAGAGATGTTCATTCACGAGCAGTCGAGACTTGTGGGGGGCAGACTGAAGCGATTTCGGGAGGTATTCGTACCCAAGAGATCGTTGGAAGGGGAAGTCGTAGGGGTGTACGGGATTTCCCGTGAGGTGCCTCACATAGTAACGGATTACACTCCGGTCACCACGGCCGATTGTCCATACCCTTCAGAAGCAATGCGCAGGGCCATGGCACAATGCCGACTCGTTGCACCCAAACTCTCCTCTGTGCTGCTGCTGGGAGAGAGTGGAAGCGGCAAAGACCACCTTGCGCGGTATATCCATAAACAGTCTGGAAGGTCAGGTCCTTTCCGTCCGATCAATTGTGCAGCCATTCCTGAAAGTTTAGCCGAATCAATGCTGTTCGGTCATGAGAGGGGAGCCTTTACCGGCGCTACCCAACAAATGACCGGCTTTTTCGAAATAGCGAATGAAGGTACCGCCTTTATCAACGAGATCGGCGAGCTACCCCTCCTTATGCAGGCCAAGCTTCTCACATTTTTGGACGATAAGATCGTTCAGAGAATTGGCGGAACTACAGATGTCCCAGTGGATGTTCGGATCATAGCAGCAACCAACAAAGACCTTCGCGAAGCTGTGGCTAACGGACGTTTTAGGCAGGATCTCTTTTATAGGCTCAACGTTTTCTCCATCAGAGTTCCCCCGTTGAGAGAGAGGATGGAAGACCTCCCTGTGCTCACCAAGGACCTGATAACAAAGCTCAGCACAGAACTGGAACTGGATTCGGTACCTGGGATGAGTACGGAAGCCAT
>JACRDE010000004.1 GCA_016212935.1 Desulfomonile tiedjei
ACAATGCTTTGGGGATGAATCACCACTTCGATTTGCTCGACGTCCAGATCAAACAGCCACCGCGCCTCGATCACTTCTAGTCCCTTGTTCATGAGGGTTGCGGAATCCACTGTTACCTTGGGGCCCATTTTCCATCTGGGATGCGCAAGAGCCTTTTCCGGCGTGACGCACTCCATCTCTGAGCACGGCATATCTCTAAATGGACCGCCCGAAGCGGTAAGAATCACCCTGTGTATTTCCGAGTCACGGTTGCCCTGCAAGCACTGAAAAATTGCGGATTGCTCCGAATCCACGGGCAGCAAATTCACTCCGCTTTTCCGGACCGTATCCATAAACAGGTTCCCTGCCATCACAAGTACTTCTTTGGTGGCAAGGGCAACGTCTTTGCCAGCCATCACCGCAGCAAAAGTCGGCTTAAGCCCTGCGCTCCCAGGCAGTCCCCCCACCACTATGGCCGCGCCTTCCGCAACAGCCACGTATTCAGCATTGTCGTAAATCTCTATATGATGTGAATAATCCCGGAGGCGGCGCTTCAATTCATCCGCTGATACCGCGTTCGCGCAGGACACCACCGCCGGGCGGAATTCCCGCACCTGCTGCTCCAGGAGGTCCACGTTAAATCCCGCGGCGAGACCGCACACTCTGAAAAGATCCGGATGAAGACGTACTATTTGAAGAGTCTGTATTCCGATTGAACCGGTTGACCCTAGTACGGAAACACCCTTCATGGCATCACCGCGTTACCGGTTATGAAGAGAAAATGAAAGGCCACAGGGAAGGCAAAAATCAATGCGTCCGCCCTGTCCATCACTCCACCATGACCAGGCATGACGCCGCCGAAATCTTTGATCCCGATTCTGCGTTTCAGCGCGGAGGCACACAGGTCGCCAAGAGGACCGATTATGGCCAGAATCAGCGTCAACTTGGCCAAGACGGCCACTCCCGGAAGCCCCGGCGCCGCAACTTCCATAATGAGCATTCCAGCAAAACTGCCTGCCACTCCGCCCGCATAGCCCTCCAGGGTCTTGGACGGACTCACCTCAGAAGGAATCCTGTGCTTACCCAGATATTTTCCGGCGAAATAAGCTGATGCATCACCCAGGGAAATCACCACAAGAACAAAAATCACCCAAGCGCTACCGTAATCCAACCTGGCAAGAAGTATCGCATGACTGATTGGAATAACGGCGTATCCCAGGACAAAGATCATCTGCGTCGTTGATGCTATCGTCTTCTGTATCACACTGTACAAAAAGAGATGAATCAGCAGCACGACCAGCGGCATGAACACCAGAGCAGCGGGGAGGGTTACATAGGGTAGTCGGTAAAAACAAATCACCATGACGAGTCCGAGAAAAAGCGTCAAAAGACTGCCAAGGATGGTCTTGATGCCTTCGAGACACCTCGACAATTCCCAGGCGGCCACGCATGAGAAAGCGGCCACTAGAAGCACCACGCCGCCCACACCTCCCCAAATGACCGTGGGCACAAGGATCAGGATGGCTATTATTGCGGTAATTATTCGTGTCGTAAGCATCAGTAAGCTCTCTCTCCGGCTTCGATCTGCTCGGAAATCATTCCGAAGCGACGCTGCCGAGATCTGAATTCTTGGATTGCGGCCATGAATTCGTTGTCATCGAAATCGGGCCAAAGAACCGCCGAAAAATACAGCTCCGAGTACGCTGACTGCCACGAAAGGAAATTGCTCAAACGCATCTCTCCACCGGTACGGATGAGCAGGTCCGGATCCGGCATTCCAGCCGTGTCAAGATACTTGCTGAAGATTTCCTCAGTTACGGCGGATGCCTCCAGAGCTCCTGATTTCAGTTCTTGAGTTATCTTGAGAGCAGCATTCACTATGTCCTGCCTGCCGCCGTACGACAACGCAATATTGAGCACCATCGCTTTGTTTTTGCTGGTCTTCTCAACGGCGGTACGGATCTTTTCCACAACAGAAGCCGGCAAACGGTCCAGTTGTCCGATGGTCCTCAGTCGAATATCGTTGGCGTGAATCTCGTCGAGTTCGGAATCAATGAACTGTGACAGAAGCTTCATCAGTCCGGAGACCTCGCTCGGGGGCCGCTGCCAGTTCTCCGTGGAGAATGCGTAAAGAGTGAGAAACTCGATGCCGTTGCGCCTGCAGAACTCCACTGCCCGCCGCACTGATTTGGCGCCGTGCCGGTGTCCCTCCAGCCGCGGCATTAGGCGGCGCCGGGCCCACCTGCCGTTTCCGTCCATGATGATAGCAACGTGACGAGGGAAGCTGCTGTGTGGATCGGGGTTTGAATTCACTGGGTTCTCCAGGCATAAAAACGCAAACCGCTGCATGCGCCTGATTGCATCCGCACACCAGGACAGGCGGAAGTCAAATCAAACACAACCTGCGGCCGCATTCTTTAGATTTCCATTATCTCGGCTTCTTTTTCGGTTATTACCTTGTCAACCCTGGTGATGAATTCATCCGTGTTTTTCTGGACGCGTTCCTGACCCTTGTGCATGTCGTCTTCGGAGATTTCTTTATCTTTTTTCAAGTCCTTGAGCATCTCGTTCGCGTCGCGTCTGTGGTTGCGGATCTGGACTTTGTACTCCTCTCCCATCTTCTTGACGAGCTTGACCAACTCTTTGCGTCTCTCTGCAGTAAGTGGAGGCAGTACGATGCGGACCAATTTGCCGTCATTGCTTGGGGTCAGGCCGAGTTCGGATTTCAGGATTGCTTTTTCGATGTCCGGAACCGCATGGGAATCCCACGGTTGAACAACTATTTGGCGGGCCTCGGGAATGGAAAGTGTGGCCAACTGGTTAATGGGTGTGGCACTTCCGTAGTAATCAACCATTATCCCGTCCAGAAGAGCAAGAGACGCCCGCCCGGTTCGGATTCGTCTGAGGTCCTTCTGAAACGAGTCCACGGATTTGTCCATGCCTGCTTTCATTTCCCGGATTATGTCGTCGATCATGTTTCCCTCTAGGGTGAATCACTCGGTTTGAAACTAGCAGATTATTGTCGTACCGACTCTTTCACCAGCCAAGGCCCTGGTTATGTTGCCATCTTGGTGAAGACTCAGAACAATGGTCGGGATCTTTTTTCTGCCTAATATCTCGATACTTGCGGCATCCATCACGCCGAGCCGTCTTTCCAGGGCTTCATCGGCAGTGATAGACTCGAAGAACTTGGCATCAGGGTGCTTGTGTGGGTCTTTATCATAGACGCCGTTCACCTGCGTCGCCTTGATCATCACGTCCGCGGCAATTTCCACTGTTCTGAGAGCCGCGGCCGAGTCGGTGGTGAAGCAAGGGTTTCCTGTTCCACCTGTGAAGACAACGACATGCCCGCTGCTGAGATAATCTTGAGCGCGCTCCGGGTCGACAACTTCAACCAAACGCCCCACAGGGAAAGCTGACATTGTCCTGGCCGGAACAGACTGATTCTCCAAGGCCCAGCGCAGGGCAATGCCGTTCATCACTGTGGCAATCATGCCCATATGGTCGGCGGCCAAAGCAGGGACTCCCACCTCGACCGCATCTCTTCCGCGAACTATGTTTCCGCCGCCTACCACTATGCCGAGCTCATGTCCGGCCTTTCGGGCTGCTGCTATCTGTCCGGCTATCCACGAGATCTTTTCGCGGTCGAAGCCGTAGCCGCGCTCTCCTGCCATGGCTTCCCCGGAAATTTTCAGTAGAGCCCTACGATATGGCGACATGGGTTAGTTGCCTACACCCAGCTGGAACCTGCAGAAACGGCCAACCGTGATATTTTCTCCCAGTTGAGCGATCTTTTCTTTGATCAGTTCTGCCACCGTCTTGTCGGGTTCTTTGACAAAGGGCTGCTCCAGAAAACAAACGTCTGAATAGAATTTTTTCAGTTTGCCTTCCGCGATTTTCTCGAGCATCTTCTCAGGTTTTCCGGCTTCCTGGGCCTGAACTGTATAGATCTCTTTTTCTTTGGCTACAATTTCCTCGGGGACATCCGTCGGAGCGATCCAACGAGGCGAACTTGCAGCCACGTGCATGCACAAATCTTTCACCAGTTCAGCGAACTGGTCTGTCTTAGCCACGAAGTCACTTTCGCAGTTGAGTTCCAGGAGCACGCCGATCTTTCCGTTCATGTGAATGTAAGAACCGATTCGGCCTTCGGATGTCGCGCGGCCTTCTCTCTTCGCTGCCTTGAGGGCGCCTTTCTTGCGGAGGTATTCAACTGCGCCTTCCATATCTCCGTTTGTTTCAGTCAGGGCTTTCTTACAGTCCATCATTCCAAGACCGGTTTTGTCCCTGAGTTCTTTCACCATCTGAGCTGTAATATCCATAAACTATCTCCTATCGCCGACACGACGATCATGGGAATTCTGCTTGAGTTCCTATCGAAACCTGACCACAATATCCGGAATTCTATTACTCTTCTACTTGCTTGGGAGCTTCGTGCTGTTCCGCGACGGCTACCACTGGTGCGCCTTCGGCTGCTTCACCTTCTTCCGCCTGACCGGCCTCAGTCTTCCACGCTGGGATGGCGGCGTCCCCGACATCTTCTTTAAGAGATGCTTCGTACATGGAGCGACCGTCCAGACAGGCATCGGCCATCTTTGAGGCAAACAGCCGAATCGCGCGAATAGCGTCGTCGTTGCCAGGTATTACGTAGTCGATCTCGTCGGGATCGCAGTTAGAATCCACGATAGCCACGATGGGGATGTTGAGCTTTCTTGCTTCTTTTACCGCTATGTTTTCTTTCTTGGGGTCAACGATGAACACAGCGCCGGGAACCCTTTTCATATCACGAATTCCAGCTAAGTTCCTGCTGAGTTTCTCGAATTGGCGCTGCAAGTTAGAGAGCTCTTTCTTGGTGTAGTTCGTCTCTTCGGGTTTTTCCAGGACGGCTCCTATGTGGTTCATCCTCTCGATGCTCTGTTTGATGGTTGAGAAATTTGTGAGCATCCCGCCAAGCCATCTCTGGTTCACGAAAAACTCTGAGCATCTTGTGGCTTCCTCATAGATTGCATCTTGCGCTTGCTTCTTTGTGCCGACGAACAGGACGCTCTGGCCTGAAGCACAGGTGTCCTGGACGAAGGAATA
This sequence comes from Desulfomonile tiedjei, assembly GCA_016212935.1. Lineage (GTDB taxonomy): Bacteria > Desulfobacterota > Desulfomonilia > Desulfomonilales > Desulfomonilaceae > Desulfomonile > Desulfomonile tiedjei_A. Next base: position 5,062 of record JACRDE010000004.1, read on the forward strand.
GGCCCTCTTGAAGAGCCTCACAGTTTTCTGGAGGTCGATAATGTAGATTCCGTTGCGCGCGCCGAAAATGTACGGCTTCATTTTGGGGTTCCATCTTCTGGTCTGGTGGCCGAAGTGAACGCCCGCTTCGAGCAATTGCTTCATTGTGATGAGCGACAATTGAGTAGTCTCCTTTTTCGGGTTTTTCCTCCATCCTTCCCTAAGCGCCCCACTAGGCGACCCGTACGCAGAAGGATGTGCGAGTTAACCGCTTATTTTGAACTAGTACGGCCCTAAACACAAGGCCAAAATAGAGGCCTTGCGAAAAATGTCCTATTTAGCCATGAGGAGATTGCTTCGTTCCCCTCACAGAATGCCCCACGATTGGAGCATAATAGTGTTCATGACGCAGCATTTTTCCAACTCAGGTAGATGATAAAACTATGTTGTAGGACAAAATTAGCACAAGATTCAATTAATAGTGTTCTTGATTTGACATATCGACGCTTTCCCGAACTCGCTAAAAATGGACATTCGGGAAATCTTTAGAGGCCTCTCTTTTCTCGAAAACAAAACGGTCATTCCCTTCTCTGCAACGGAAGGCTGGCGGTGTTTGCAGGAAATTCTACTCGGCACGCAAGACGAGGCGAACAAGTGGAAGGAAAGTAGTTCTTAGTTTAACCGAAAAGTTGATATAGTATGCAAAACTAACTTTCCGTCGATTAAGCCTAGTACGCGGGGGGTTCCATGAAACGTCGGTCTGAAGCCACAGAAGATCTAGTAAGAGAGATCTCCCTATTGAGACAGAGAGTGACCGAACTTGAGTCTTTCAGGGAAGGCTACAAGCGGCTTGAACAGGCGTTAAATCAATCAGAACTCAGATTCAGGACTCTTGCTGACAAATCCTTGGTGGGGATCTACATCGTCGGGGAAAGCCACTTTTGCTACGTCAACCCAAAATTCGCTGAGATCTTCGGCTACTATCCTGATGAACTTATCCACGTAAAAGAGATGCAGACATTGGTTCACGATGATGATCTACGGCTGGC
>JACRDE010000151.1 GCA_016212935.1 Desulfomonile tiedjei
TAATTTTTACGGACGCTGAAGAGCACACGGGGCAAAAAGGCTGATATTCTTTTAGTGTAACTTCTTTTGCACATTCGAAACAATAGAACTTGATGGGAATAATGGTGATTTCCAGAGCTGCGCCCTCTGCTATCCCCCCCTTGGAGAGAACCTCGAATCCAAAATTGAGTGCCTCGGGCATGACGCCTGTGAGCGCACCGAATTCCAGGCTCACTTTCACTATTTTACGGGCATTATGCATTGCGGCTTGCTGTTCGATTATTTCCATAATGCTCTGAACGATTGCCATTTCGTGCATTAAGTTTCTCTTTTCTTGCGAACGTTGCGCTGTGGCGGCCACCGACTTGCCCGGGCCAGAGCAGCCCTGACTTCACAAATTAGATTAGTCATTTTACTGAACTGCTCAAAGAGCCGGATGGCCGGTTCAACTGGCTCAGCCGATGCATTCGTGCAGATTTGATCGCTGCTCCGTCATCCACATTACCTGACCCATGCCGGTAGCTGCCACGGAACTGAGCGGTTGATTTCCTGGAATATTCCCTGACCAGTCAGATCCATGAACACGCGGAGTGTGTTTTGGATGTCACTGTTGGAATGGGTGCTGAACGCCACAGTTTTTCCTCTGTAGGAGTAAACTGTGAAGATCTCACCACTGGGAGCGGAATAGAAATCCATAGTGGTTTCTTTCCCCGGGATATCAGATGCATGATCGGAGCTTGAGGTTGTGAGGTGTTTCATGGATTTCAAGTCCGGCAATCGGTAGCCTTGCTGTTGGGCTCCACTTAATGTGGGACACGCCGCAAGAGCGAGAATTACTGTAACCATAGGCAAGAATTTCCGCATACATCGATCCTTTCTTCAAGACCGCACTGAACCGGTTTCTATATCAGATCAGGAATTACTCGACAACCGAAGTGCGCGCAGGGATGGAAAGCATGCCCCGCGATAGTATCTCAATCACCAAGTGAGCGAATAAGGAAGCGATAGGTCAAATTCGCGTTTCTGGGAGGCTGTATTTTGAGGTAGTATCTGTGCATGTCTTTGAAAGAGGAGAGTGAGGATGGACGATCAACCGGAAAAACAAGGAAAGGTACCCGGCTGGATTTTCTTGGTCCTTGGGGTGGTTTTTCCGTTCCTGGTTCTGATCCTGGAACTAGCCACAAGAATCTGCGCTATGGACATCTTTGACCCTGTTCCTACTATTCCTCACGCGCTGATTGTCGCGTTCGTTCCGCTCTCGAATTTCTTGGTCTGGCTCTCGGTTCGTAACGGCACTCGCCTGACATTGAAACAGCTCGGGATCATGAATGGATTCGCAATCGGGGTGGCTTTCTATTATTCCTTGCTGTTTGTGCCGATTTACCCCTTCGCGGCCATAGGAATTCTCTGGGGAATTGGAATCCTGCCTTTTGCACCGCTTCTTTCGCTCGTTTTTGCAATAAAGGGCCATCTATATCTACGAAAGACTCATTCCATTGCCAAGATTCCAGGAACGATTTTGGGAGTGGTACTATTCTTGGTAGTTCTTATTGTCATTGAACTCCCGGTAACAGTGACGCGAGTCGGCATGAAGCTTGCCACATCTCCGGATCCCGAAACCCGCCTGACGGCTGTAAAATGGTTGAGAACCATCGGCAATGAAGACCTCATGCTAAGGGCCTGTTATCTCAGAACAGGCAGGACCGTGGATTTAGCCAGTGTGCTTCTTTTTCTCGGCGATCCTATGCGACCGGAAAACGCTCAGCAGATCTTTTATCGAGTCACAGGAACTCCGTACAACTCAGTTCCCCCTCCGTCCGTGATTCAAGGAAGGGGCGGGATCCTCATGACTCGCGACTTCGATCTTGGCCAAGGAGGGTCGCTTGTGGCCGGTCAAGTGCGAGGTCTTTCCCTGGAGTCCTCGCGCATTGACAGTTCCGTGGATTCTGATGCAGTCCTGGCCTACTTTGAGTGGATTCTTGAATTCAAAAACAGCACGGTGCGTCCGCAAGAGGCCAGGGCCCAGATAGCTCTGCCCGCCGGAGGTGTTGTTTCTCGTTTGACCCTCTGGGTGAACGGAGAAGAAAAGGAAGCTGCATTCGCAGCCCGAGGAAAAGTAAGGGAAGCATACGAACGGGTGGTCCGTAAACAGCGGGACCCGGCACTTGTTACCACCTCGGGCCTGGATCGGATACAGCTCCAGTGCTTTCCTGTGCCCGCAGACGGCGGCACTATGAAGTTGCGCATCGGTATTACAGCGCCTCTGACAATGTTTGACTCAGGAAAAGCTTTCCTGACGCTGCCCAAGTTTCTGGAACGGAATTTCTCCATTGGCGAAGAAAAAAAACACCTCATCTGGATTGAAGCGCGGGCGGATATGAAGGCTCGAATCAAGTCCATGATTGAGGACCGGCCGTCTGAGGGAGTCCAGGCAATTCGAGGCGAATTGACCGATCCCGAAATCCGCTCGCTTGACTCGATCATTGAAATCAAGCGCAATCCCCAAATAGTCAAATCGTGGGCAATTGATGAAACGGCCCAGGACAAGGGAATTGTCCTCCAATCAATTCGAGACATGTCCGCAGAGCGGCCGGATCGAGTTGTCCTTGTGATAGACGGCTCCAGTTCAATGAGTGAGTACAGCCCGCGGATTTCCCCTGCTCTTCGTTCTCTCCCGGAAAACATCCCATTAAGCATAGTGGTCGCCTCGGACCAGCCGATGGAAATCATGGCCTCATCTCGTTCCGAAGCCGAGAAAAAACTGGGGGACATTCGGTATGTTGGCGGACAGGACAACGTACCGGCCCTTGTTCGAGCCTGGGAATTACTCTCTCGAACCAGGAACGGTGTAATTGTTTGGGTTCACGGCCCTCAACCAGTGCTGATGGAATCAGTGGAATCATTGCTCCAGAGATATTCCAGGCACTCGCGCCAATACGGAATCTATTCCGTTGAGGCGATTCCGGGTCCGAACAGAATAATGGAAAAACTGGAGTCCGAAAGATTCTTCCACGTGGTCCCCCGCGTCGGGGATTTCCGTGAGGATCTGGAAAGATTGTTTTTGTCGTGGCAGGAAAACTCTGTCAGGCCCTCGGTTCACAGAGAAAAAGCGGATAAGCCCAGCGGCGACGAAAACGACGGTAAGAAGACTTCCGTCCACCTGGTGCGCCTATGGGCTAACTCAGAAGTGCTGCGGCTGGCGAGTTCCAAGAAACTTGAAGACAAACAGAAGGCGGCGGAAATCGGGGCCCTTTATCATCTAGTTACTCCAGTTACGGGCGCAGTGGTCCTCGAATCTGCTGAGCAATTCAAGGATGCCGGGCTGACCCCGGTGCCGGTGTCACAGGTACCGGTAATTCCGGAGCCGGAATTCTGGATGCTGATGGCAGTGGTTTTCGTCGCGCTGGCTTGGCTGATAATGCGTAGTCGCCGAGGCCGGAGTGAAGCGTGAAGCTGCAAACAGCATTGATTCTGATTCAACTGCTGGCGTTCTTTCCGGTTTGGATCTGGTACTGTGACAGGTTGTTTGATGGTTCCGACGAACCATGGGGTCTGATTGCTGCTGTTACCGCCGTTGCTTTTATGTGGCTGCGAGAGACGGCAACAGGTGAGGCCAAGTTGAGGCTCGGGATGCCCACCGCTCTGACGCTCCTTTACGCAATGAGCGTTCCAGTTGCGCCCAAGCTTGTCCAGGCAGGGCTTGCCGTAATTGCGGCAGGAAGCCTTTGGAACACATGCCGAGTCCGTAATCCTGTCAATCTACCACTATTTGGCCTCTTATTGTTGTCGCTTCCAGTAATTCCTTCGCTTCAATTCTATCTCGGTTATCCCATGCGAATTGCGGCTGGTTCGATCGCAGCGCCTTTACTGCAGTTGAGCGGTCTTTCTGTATGTCTGGAAGGGACGTGCCTCAGATGGGGCACGGAACTCGTTAGTATAGACGCTCCATGCGCTGGGGTTCGAATGCTGTGGGCCGGGATGTTTTTGGCATTCACTGCGGCGTGGTGGATTCGTCTGGGGCCGCTGGGGACAATATCAGCAGTGATGATCTCGTTGATCGGGATAGTCCTCGCGAATGCAATGAGAGCATCCGCGTTATTCTATGTTGAATCCGGCCTGGTTGCTGCGCCTCAATGGGCTCACGACTTTGTCGGGGTGCTGGTTTTCTCCTGTACCGCAATTGTCCTGATGAGTTTAAGCTTCGGGATGAGAGGATGGACGACTTGCGATCCACGTACGCGTTCATAGCGTCCTGCGTTTTGGCTGCAGTTGCCCAGTTCGCTCCCGGCGGGTCGGTTGCCTTACCGGAATTTCAATTTCCGGGCTGGCCGGCCACGTTCCAGGGTCGTATCCTTACGGAATCTCCTCTCACCGATCGAGAGAGAACATTTGAATCGGGGTTCCCCGGCCGGATCGGAAAATTTACCGACGGCAAACATACGATCGTCGTGCGCTGGGTCACCCAGCCCACCCGGAAGCTACACCCGGCCGCCGATTGTCTCAAGGGTTCCGGATATACAGTAAAACCACTGCCGTTGAGGAAGGATTCAACCGGTGCGCTCTGGACGGCATCTCAGGCTAGTCGGCAGGACGAAGTCATTGACGTGGAGGAATTAATTCAGGATGATAGGGGAGCCAGCATGCCCGATGTTTCCGCCTGGTACTGGAAGGCAGCGATCGGGAACGCTCGTGGACCATGGTGGGCCATAACGGTTCTAAAAGCGCACTGATTTATGATTCCTCACAAAAGAGATTGACGGACTTCGCTGCTTGCTTGGACGCTACCCGAGTGTCCGCCAGTTTCTGTTCGTTTTGGACGAATGAGCATGGGCGTTGCCCAGTAACGCGCATCGAATAAGAGCGGAAGCCGATTCTTTCCCTTTTCTTGAGATTTGTACCCAAATACCGGCAAAAACTTGTATATAATGTACTGCCGATTTCGCGTGGCTGCGAGTTCAGACAAAGAAGGCGGGCGAAAATGCTTTTCGATGATATGCAAAATGAAGACTTGCGGAAGTACCTGGATTTCCTGCTCTGGCACTACCGGGTCGTGGACGCTTTTTGGTACATAAACTTGGAAGAAACCTATGACTCGGGCACTGCAGATCGTTTCAATGAAAAGGTCTGGGAACGCGTCGCCAGCCTTGCTGCACGAGATATTTTGAAGCGCTTCGATATTAACGAAAAGGGGCTTCAGGGATTCGTGAAAGCCCTCAAGTATTTTCCCTGGAGCATTCTGGTAGGGTATGACATCGAGCAAAGGCCTGACGAAGTGATAATTACGGTCCCAGAATGTCCAACCCAAAGAGCCCGGCTGAATCGGCAACTCGGAGAGTATGCTTGCAAAGAGATGCACAGGCGGGAATTCGTCAGTTTCGCCAGGCAAGTGGATCCGTTGATCAAGGTAGAGTGCGAACACGCTCCACCTGATCCTCATCCTGTAGAAAGGTTTTGCAGATGGCGGTTCACGATCTGAACGGCTTGTTCTTTCATGGTGCAAAAAATGTCTAAAGAAATAGAGGCAAAAGTATTAGTAGGCCTGTTGAGCGATCGTTATCTTCTCAGTCGCGCGATGTCTGACGGGTTCAATCCGGATACTTTCGTAGAGCCGAATCTTCGGGCCATTTTCAAGACCGCGTAAGACATGAGTCAGCTTCCTGGACAAGTTATCGACTGGATAACAATTGAAAGCGCGCTGAAAGCGAAAAGCTGGCTCACACCAGAACTGGCCCAGGCTATAGGAAAACTCAAAAACGACCCTGTTCCTGAGACTGACCAGTTGATGGCCTACGTGGAAATCCTCAAGGAACAGGGGTTGCGCGAAAAAATGCTGAAGCTTTCCCAGGTAATGTCCAACTACGCGCAGGGGAAAGGACAGTACAAAGATCAGGATTTCATCGATTTCAGCGCAAGGATAATCCAGACGCTAATTGAGATGCAGAAACAAAGAGTCAAGAAACGGATATCTCCCCTCAAAGAGACCATTAATGAAATCAAAGTGATAACCGACCGTGCCAGCTCGGGAGAAAACAAGCTGCTTGGCTTTTCCATCCATCCTCACGACAGGCTGGAACATGTGCTCTCGGGCATCAGAAAGGGCTTTTACTACGGCATTGCAGGGCCGCCCAGGAGAGGCAAAACGACCTTTTGCCTGGATGTGGCCTCCAGGTTGGCCGAGAAAAACAAGTTTCCAGTCCTGTTCTACACGTGGGAACAAACCAGAAAAACTCTGGCAGCTCGATTGCTCGGCCGCGAATGCTACATCAATCCTGTGAAGCTTCTGACCGAGGTGAACCCTGAAGAAAAACAGCGACACGCCCTGGTCACTAAGGTCATCGAACGTTCAACCGCCTACAGCAATCATCTATTTATCATTGAGGCGGGCCGGCAGGACACCATAGAGCGCATAAAAGCCCAAGCGTACAACGTCATGCACGAATATCGAACCAATGACATAGGCATCTTTTTCGATTATCTTCAGAAAATCCCACTGGGCCGCCAATATGAAGATATACGAAGCCAAGTGAATGAGGCGTCAGCGCAACTCGCGGACCTGAGCCTGGAGCTTGAATGCCCGGTATTCGCCATCTCGGCCATGGACAAGGAAGGATGCAAACTCGACGAAAAACCCCCGTCATATGATGAATTCTCGACCACACTATATGCTAGACCGACCATGCACAACTGCGTGGGGGGCGGAGACCTGGAATACGATCTGGATGTGGCTATGGTTTTGTCCAAAGACTGGATAGCGACCAAGAATCTCCACGAACGTTTGAGCATTAAAGATAAAGATAAGAAAATGCCGGATCTTCCGCAAATCGATATTATCAATCTTCACATCGACAAGAACCGAGATTCCGCTGGGGAGACCTCTCCCACGATTCAATACGCCTTTTTCATTAACATTAACAAGTTTGTCGAAGTGGGGTTCAAAACCGAAGAGGAATACAGCAAGGAATTCAAAGGATTCGCCAAGGCGGAAGACATGTTCGGGACACTTTTGGATACCGGTATATTCAAACTTTAGCAGAGAGATCGCCTGTTATGTACTTACAGTCAATAACAATCAATCGGGAGAAATTCCCGACCCTGGATGCGTTTCCTTTCAATGTCCCGGCATTTCAGGAAACGGATCATATAGAAATAAATTCGAACATCATCTTTTTCGTAGGCCGGAATGGCACAGGAAAATCGGCGCTGCTGGACGCCATCGCCAGGGTCGGCGGTTTTCTTCCCTGGGGAGGAAGCAAGACCCACCGGGTCCACAACAATCCTTACGAAACCAAACTAGCGAACTTCATCTCTTTGAAGATGCGGCGCAGGCATCCATACGGGTTTCATTTTCGGGCCGAGACGTTTTTCAATTACGCTTCTTCCCTGGACGACATACTTCTGGACGACCCAGCGAGAGATGAGTATTTCGGCGGGTGCTCACTGAACACACTTTCCCACGGTGAGTCGTTCTTGACTTTTTTCAGTGGCTACAGTTTTCAACTGGACGGTTTGTATCTCTTGGACGAGCCAGAAGCCGCTTTGTCTCCACAGAATCAGGCGGACTTCGTAAACATGATCAGGAAATCTTCTGCAAACGGGAAGAAACAATACATCATCGCCACCCATTCCCCCATTATTCTCGGCTGCCCTGACGTTCAGATTCTCAATTTCGATGCGCCCGGAATCAAGAATATCGAGTACAAGCAAACAGATTCGTATCGGTTCTATAAGGAGTTTCTTGACGATCCGAAAAGGTTCTTCTGCTCTTAGATTCTGAGCAAGAGAGACTTGTGCCCGTCCTGGACAGAGTGAAGAAACGCTGCATGATACAGATGTCGATGGCCCATCAAGCACACAAAAGTAAAGTTGCTGTTTGCAGGCGGTCCCCGAAGCCAAGTCAGGCCGATCCGTTTGATGCGGGGATATTTCCGGCAAACGTTATCATCCCAGTTTTGGACGTCCCTCAAATGAAAGTGCATTGGTATGAGGGAAGGGCAGAGCCATGGAGTTCCCAAACAAACATCTAGAGTTGTTGCTGTCGCCGGGCAGCGGTGGTTTGGATAACGTAATAATTCTGAACATTATGGACAGCATGAGTGACTGTCTTCTGGTATTCGGTGAAGACGGGGAAATTCTGTACGCCAATAAAGCTTCAAAAGACGTAATTGGATACACGCAGGAGGATTTCAGGGAGAAAAGGACAGGCAGATTGTTATTATCTGACGAGGACAATTATGATTTCAATCAGGTTATCATAGACGCTGTCTGGAAAAAAAGTATAAATGATTACAGCGAAGTAGATTATCATCATCCGGACGGATCAATAAGAAGGCTTGCGATAACGACCTCTTATCTCCTTGCCGATACGGAGTATGAAAGCGTATTCATCGGATTCATCGCTCTGTTCAAAGATATCACGGAGGTATTCAATCTCAGGCGCAAGGAAAAGGAACTCACTGCAGAAAAGGAAAGGATCGCAAAAGAAAAGATCGGCAGCCTTCACAAATTAGCTATGGGTGTTGCCCACGAGATCCGCAATCCAATGGTCACCATCGGCGGATTCGCCGCCCGTATTCTAAGGGATACCGGAAACCCGGAAGACACCCGCAGATACGCTAAGAGCATACTGGAAGACGCAAGAAAACTGGAAAAGGTGGTCGACAAAATCCAGCAGTATTGCAATTTGCCGGAAGCCAGGCTCGTTGAGGGCGATCCGGCTGAGGTGATCGCACAAACAGTCTCCCAATTGGAGGATGTGGGCAAAGAAAAAGATGTTGAACTGCGTTTTCAAGACCTTACCCCCAAGCATTATCACGCTGAATTCGACCCGATTCTTCTCAGGATCGCAGTCATGAACTTGCTGGAAAACGCAA
>JACRDE010000149.1 GCA_016212935.1 Desulfomonile tiedjei
TATTAAATTATATTATTTTTTGATATAATATCTTGTAGTTGTTAATTTTAGCGATAAAACACAGCGGTTGCGCACTGATGCCCCTGATTTGGTGGCATGAAGCAGGGTTAGAGTGTGACTTTTCTGAGAATTTGTAAGGAAGTTGATCTGCACTGAAATAAGCAAGACTGGCAAGAGTGAAATCACAATGCGGTAATTATACTAACTATTTTCAGTGTCCCTCTCGTAAAGCTATCAGGCCCTTTGAAAATCGTCTTCGAGTCGTTCTATATCGTCCTCTCCGAAGTACTCCCCCATTTGCACCTCAACAAACACCAGCGGCTCACTGCCGGGATTCTGAATACGGTGGATAGACCTCGTGGGTATGTCCACCGACTGCCCCGGCCCTAAGTAAAGAATCTCTGAATCTAGTGTAACCATAGCCTGCCCGCTGACTATCACCCAATGCTCCGACCGGTATTTGTGACGCTGCAGGCTCAGTCTCTTGCCGGGCTGAATTATAATACGTTTTACCTTGTGATCCGGCAGATCGGAGAGCACCACGTATTGCCCCCATGGCCTTAAATCTTCGCGCTTTCTCTTGTCAAGGATGTGTGAGTACACTTTCAGATAGTCGTTTACCATGCGGCTGGCTGAGAATTTTTGTTCAACCGATTCCCGGCAAAGCTTCCTGGGAATGTTCCTCAGTCGTTCTATTGCCTCAACAGCTTCGGGCATATCCGAGACAACGAACCCATTAACGCCGTTCGTGATCAATTCGGAAATTGAGCCACGGCAAAATGAAAGCACTGGGGTCCCGTACGCATTGGCCTCAAGCACCGTCATACCGCAGCCTGGGTTTACAAGACAGTACGCGTTCTTTAGCAAGGATTTCACGCTGACGGAGTCCATGTGCCTTTTGGACTCGATTTGTCCGGCATCCGATATTTCCACTGCAAAGTACTTGTCCGGAACTGTCCCCGCAATAATCAGCCTACGTCCTGAAGCTTTCGCTATTGCTGTGGCTTCTTCCAAGCTTGCCTCCGGTTTGATGTCACCCATGAACATCAGATAGTCTCCAGGGGTCTCCTGGAACTCGAAATCCCGGGTATCGATCCCGTGATACACTGTTGCCAAGTAGGTGACGCCGGTTAGTCGATCCGCCTCGCTGGTGGATACGTAGAATGCCAATCCATTGGCTCTCCGGTAAATGGGCCATACTTTTTCTGAAGGAAGTCCACAGATAGTGGTCAAGACAGGGGGTATGAGGGAGCCCGAATAAACGACCGGCAAATGATCACCGTAATTATGGACTAGGTCGAATTCGCGTGCGACATCTATGAAACTACTCATCCACCAATGCGAACGAAGGTCCGAGCCCAAGGATTGGGGAATTTCGATCTTCCTTGCCGGGACTTTGTTCCAATTTTCCGAGACAGCAGCGGTCTCCAATACAGTGACATCGATTCCGCGGTCCAGTAGTCCTTCAGCCAACATGCGTACTCGGCTCAGTACAGCCGAATACTTCAGCGTTTCCAATTCCGTAGGAGGCAAAATTGCAATTCGCATCGCTATGAACTTTCCGTGTCTCGTTATTTCTTGCGAAGTCAGCTCCGCATCTTGCGCCTCTCGGTGTAAGCCCCTATTATATCAATTACAATCGAAATGTGGAGATCGGACCAACCTCCATACGTAACGGCCCTGTGAACTTAACTCGGGCCCGTATAATATCGACCGCGCTCCAGACCTAAGTCGCTCTAATCTTGTGACCCGGTAGCGGCAGTGATCGGCAACTGGAAGAACCTTTTATCCCATGGCTTCGACGGATAGCTTACACCTATGGCAGGATCGTGTCAAACTGAAGCCGTTCCTTGGCGATGAGGCCAAGAAGAGGTCTGCCAAACTCCTTGGATTACAACCAGCTTGACAACTTGTCATCTGGTAGTATGGTAATACCATGATTCATCTCCAAAAGGGCCCGCTCCATGAACAATCCTATGGTTCAGAAACTGGAAGAACTGGTTGGCAAGGGCAAGGTTCTGTCCTCTGAGGCGGAACTGCTCTGCTACTCTTACGATTCCACACCTCTCGTTTCTCACAAGCCGGATGCTGTCGTTCGTGTTGCTTCTGAGGAAGACCTCGGTCTCGTGCTGGAGTTCGCAGCAAGAGAAGGCCTTCCGGTCACGCCCAGAGGCAGCGGCACAGGTTTGAGCGGGGGATCCGTCCCTGTCAAGGCCGGTATTGTGCTCCTTACCACAGGAATGGACCGAATTATCGACGTGGACGAGAATGACCTCTCAGTGGTCGTTGAACCCGGAGTAATCACAGCGAACATTCACTCCGCTGTAGAGGCAAAGGGGCTCTTCTATCCGCCGGATCCCGGAAGCATGAAGATTTCTACCATCGGCGGGAACGTAGCTGAAAACGCAGGAGGTCTGCGCGGGCTGAAGTACGGGATAACCGGCGACTACCTTTTGTCTCTCGACACATACCTCATTGATGGTTCTAGGGTTAGTTACGGGACAAAATGTGTGAAAGACGTCGCGGGTTACAACCTCACCAAATTCATGGCCGGAACAGAGGGAACCATTGGCATATTTTCCAAGATCAGCTTGAAACTCATTCCCAAGCCCCAAACCAAGAAAACATTTCTCGCCTTGTATGACGACATCATCGATGCGGCCAGGACGGTCTCCGCCATAATTTCCAGGAAAGTGATACCCTCTACCCTTGAACTCATGGACTCCGTAACTATTGAATGCGTAGAAGATCACGTTAAGATCGGTTTGCCTCGTGATGTGGACGCCTTATTGCTTATCGAAACGGACGGACACCCGGAAGTGGTTCGTGAGGAAGCGGCAGTGATCGAAGAGGCTTGCCTGGCCAATAAGGCGCGCACGCTGCGGGTTGCAAAGGACCTCAAGGAATCGGAAGAGCTATTCACGGCTCGCAGGAACGCCTTGTCGTCCCTCGCCAGGGTCAAGCCCACTACGATTCTTGAAGACGTCACCGTTCCCAGACCCGCGATCCCTGAGATGATGGCCACCATTAGGGAAGCAGCTCAGAAGTACGCCATCACGATAGGCACCTTCGGTCATGCTGGAGACGGCAATCTTCATCCCACCTGCCTGACGGACGAGCGCAACAAGGAAGAGATTCACAGAGTCGAAGAGGCCTATGAAGTAATCTTTGCCAAAGCGATCAGTCTGGGTGGAACTATTTCAGGAGAGCATGGTACGGGAATCACCAAAGCAAAGTACCTTCCCAAGATGGTAGGTCCAAAGGCAATAGAGGTCATGCAGCGGATCAAAAAGGCTTTCGATCCCCAGGGCCGCCTCAACCCAGGGAAGATATTCCTGAAGAATGCGGAATAGCCGAAGATGAGAAGACATATTGATTCCGAGAAAATTTCGCAGGCACTCGCCACACTTGACATCCATGAATACGGGGATGTGCTCCAGTGTATGAGGTGCGGCACATGCCTTCCCACCTGCCCCACCTATCGGACCGACGGCATAGAGACGCAATCTCCTCGCGGCCGGGTGGCAATGATCAAGGCAGTTATTGACGGGCGATTGACCGCTTCCGAAGAATTTATCGAACACATGTACCATTGCCTGGATTGCAGAAACTGCCAGACTGTCTGCCCGGCTGGTGTCAAAGTCGGTGAACTGGTACTGGAAGCCCGTTACAGGATTGAAGAACACATTCCTCAACCCTTGTTAAAGCGTTTCATGTTGAACCATGCGATATGCGATCAGGACAGGCTTTCACGCTACCTGGTCCCAGTGAGGCTTTACCAGAATCTTGGAATTCAGAGGCTCGTCAGAAAATCCCAGTTGCTGAAGTACATTTCTTCGGATCTGGAATTCATGGAGTCTCTCCTTCCCCAGCTGCCAGTGCGGCCGCTGAGCCATAGCATCCCCCAGGAAGTTCCGGCGGTGGGAAAGGAGCTGGGGCGAGTAGGTTTTTTCCTTGGTTGCGCCATGAATCTCATATTCGCGGACATCAGCCTCGACACTATCGACGTGCTTAGTCGATCCGGGTACACGGTGGTGATTCCCAAGAATCAGCAGTGCTGCGGTACCCCAAACATAGCGGAGGGAGAGCGTCGGATTTACCGCGAAATGGCCGAGCACAACATAAGTCTGTTCCAAGACAAGAACCTGGACGCAATAGTCACAGACTGCGCTGCGTGCGGCAGTGAACTCAAGACATATCGTGAAACGCTGTCCAAAAGAGCGGCAACTGCAAAAAAGGCGGAAGCGTTTTCGTCGAAAATTAGGGACATCTCTGAGTTTCTGGTAGCCGCAGATAGCGAAGAAATGAAGTTCGGGCCCATCGAGGAGGTGGTTTGCTTCCACGATCCCTGCCACCTTAGGCACGGACAAAAGCTGGTGTCACCGCAACGCGATCTGCTCAGACGGATTCCTGATCTGACCTACAGAGAGATTCCTGATGAAGGCCAGTGCTGCGGGTCGGCCGGAATCTACAACATAACGCATCGCGATCGTTCCATGAAGATCCTTGAGGCAAAAGTGAAGGCTATTTCAAAGACTGGTGCGCAGCGAGTGATAACATCGAACCCTGGCTGTTTCATGCAATTGAAGTACGCTTCGGAAAAACTGGCTGCAGGTTGGCAAGTTTCCCACATGTCACAGATGCTGCGGGTTTCTTTGGAACGAGGGCAAACGTCTCGCAATAGCAATTCGCATTGAAACAAGGAAGGATCCAGGAGGAACCTTATTTCTCAAAGAAGGTTACTCCAATCTCACACTAATTCGCATTTAAAGAAGTAAGATTGGGGGGACCCTCTTTAGTAAAGAGTTTCCCCCCAAACCCCCTTCCAGAAACTTCTATCATTTGCCGGAACCAGACAATATCTGACAAAAAAATAGCAAGAGCCCGCATAACAGACTCTTGCTATTTTCATTTCTTCATAACACGCGTACAACTACCAGCGGGATCTACCACCGCCGCCACCACCACCGCCGCCGTCACGACGTCCACCGCCGCCACCACCGCCGCCGCTTTTCTTCGGGCGAGCCTCGTTCACCTTAAGGCTGCGTCCGTTGAAGTCCGTTGAGTCCAACTCTTGGATAGCTCGGAGGCCTTCTTCACGATTAGCCATTTCCACGAAGCCGAATCCTCTGGACCGGCCCGTAAACTGGTCGGAAATGATTTTTGCGGATTCCACCGACCCGTAACGTTCGAAAAGCTCTTTGAGTTCGCCCTCGTTTGAGTCGAAGGACAGGTTTCCGACATAAATGTTGATACTCATTCTCTGGCTCCTTTACTGATGGCACTCTAAACTTTCCCGGAGCGCGTCGGGAATTGCGAACAAGGGCTCTTGGTGAACGGGGATAAACCGACTGGTATACAGGGTGGTAATCCTCGGCACGGGCTCCTATGTCCTGGAATCTTAATCCTTGTATACGCCCGTGATCCCGATTAGAGGTCTACTGGAGTAACACAAGTTAAGCTTACACATTGTATATGCCAAGCTGATCGGACAGTCAAGAAATTTGGGCGTCTCAGCAGCTCGGCGACTATTTTTTCAAAATTGTGAGATATTCACCTTAAGTCGGTTGGATAGAGCATTCGCCAACATCTCGCATTTTGTCAGCCTGTTAGACAGTGGTGATGTGCCGCTGGTCAGAGTTGCGCAGGAATAACCGGCCTTGTTCAAGAATCGGATGCGCTTCCCCCATCCAGGGGCCGGCCCGCAAAATGCCACATCATCAGCTAATTTGTATGACCTGGATTTGTATAGAATTTCGTTTCCAAACAACCGATTCGTCGGCAATGTAGAAGTTTCCTTCTTCTATGACGACCCAAGACAGCGGGGCCGTCGTTTAAGAGTCCCCCCGCTTGCCACCCCGGTCAAGTTGCTGATTTGACAGCCCGTCGGTATATTATGCAGATTCGCAATCAAAGAAGCAAAATCGGAGAAACCCTTCTTGTAAAAAGTGTTTCCCTGAACCCCATCGCAAGAACTTCTAGCATTTTGTCTGAATCCTCTTTTTTCCTTGGAAAAAATAGGGATTCACGCAAGTGTTAAAAATTTTTTGGAGGGTTTTGGGGAGCCTTTCTCAAAAA
>JACRDE010000154.1 GCA_016212935.1 Desulfomonile tiedjei
GGAAAAAGAGGCTGTTGTTGAACCCGCTGCCCAGCTGCCCCTTGACTCCGTTCATCCAACCGGGGACGAAGCTCTCCTTATGAGGAGCGAAAATTCAGACTCTTCGGAACAATCCGGGTCCGCAAGGATCACGGAACGATTCCTCCAGAGCGACACTGTGAGAATATCAGTGAACAAGCTTGATCCGCTTCTGCGCCAAGTTGGGGAAATGGTATCGGTGAAGCTCACGGCAAGCCAGCGTGTTTCCGATCTCTTGGCGGTTGTCTCCAACCTTGACCAGTGGAAGCAAAAATGGGGCAGCCTATCCTCTCACGGAGGGGCCATAGGATCTTTGATAACAGAAAAGCGAAAGGCCAACGGAGCAGGAAAACGGGACAGTCAAGTTGCAAAGCTTTTGGATTTCCTCGAATGGAACCAGGGCTGCATCAAAGCACTGGAACAGAAGATCAGGGCCCTCATCAAGTCTGCCGAGGGCGACGCTAGATTGCACGGCACGATGGTGGATGACCTTCTGGAAGATATGATGAACGTCCTTATGCTTCCTTGTTCCTCGCTCCTTGAGATTTTTCCGAAGCTTGTAAGGGATCTTTCTCGCGACGCGAGCAAAGAGGTCAATCTCGAAATCCTCGGAGCGGATCTAGAGATCGATCGCCGTATTCTGGATGAAATGAAGGATCCGCTGATCCACCTCGTGAGAAACTGTATCGATCACGGAATAGAACGACCGGAAGAACGGGTGATTAAAGGCAAGCCCGGACAGGCCGCTGTAACGATTGCGATTTCCCAGGTAAGCGGAAACCAGGTGGAAATAGTGGTATCGGACGACGGAGCGGGCATAGACGTGGCCAAAGTTCGCGACGCTGCCCGAAAGCGAGGAATGATCTCCGAACAGGAGAAACTTCGCCTGGAGGGGCAGGATGCGGTATCTCTGGTATTTCGCTCGGAGGTTTCCACGAGCCCTGTAGTCAGCAACATTTCCGGTCGGGGACTTGGATTGGCTATAGTAAGGGAAAAAGTAGAGAACCTCGGCGGAAATATTTCGGTGGCCACTGCTGATGAAGTGGGGACATCGTTCCGGATTCTGTTGCCGGTGACTCTTTCCACGTTCAGAGGCATACTCGTCAGCGTCTCCGACCAGCTCTTCGTTATACCCACCGCAAACGTTGAACGGGTGGCCAGGATAAAAAAGGAAGTAATAAAGACAGTCGGAAACCGGGATACGATCGAGTTGAAGGGAAGGGCGATGCCCCTGGTAAAGCTTTCGGATGCCCTGGAATTGGATCGTGTAGCGAAAAAGTCCGATGATTCCGAATTCGTCAAAGCCTTGATACTAAGGTCAGGAGAAACTCTCGTCGCGTTCAATGTGGATGCGATTCTTCAAGAGCAGGAAGTGCTCGTCAAGGGGCTGGGCAAACAACTTAGCCGGGTTCGCAACATTGCGGGTGCAACGGTGCTGGGTTCAGGGAAGCTTGCGCCAATATTGAACGTTCAGGATCTAGTGAAATCAGCCATGAAATACTCGTCCTCAGGATCCGGTCCCGCCGTTAAACTGGAAGAGCTGGAATCCGGAACCAGATCGGTTCTGGTCGTGGAAGACTCCATTACTTCCAGGATGTTGCTAAAGAATATTCTCGAGTCATCAGGTTATCAGGTGACAACTTCCGTCGACGGAGTGGAGGCCTGGAACCTCCTGAAACGAGAATACTTCGACCTAGTAGTATCCGACGTGGAAATGCCCAGGATGGATGGCTTCGAGCTCACGGCCAACATCAGGGCCGACGAAAAGCTCGGTGCTTTACCAGTGGTTCTGGTTACTTCTCTGGGCTCGCGGGAAGACAAAGAACGCGGAATAGACGTGGGCGCAAATGCCTACATAATCAAAGGCAGCTTTGATCAGAACAATCTTTTGGAAACCCTTGAGAGACTGGTCTGATCCACGAGGACACATTATGATCAAAGTTCTGGTGGTGGAAGATTCCCCCGTGGCTCTTGAGCTGCTCAAGCATATACTCTCATCCGATCCTGAAATAAATGTTATTGGGACGGCAGAGAACGGACTGGAAGCCGTAGAGTTCGTTAGCCGACAAAAGCCGGACGTAATAACAATGGACATAATAATGCCGAAAATGGACGGCTTCGAAGCAACTCGATCAATAATGGAATCCAATCCGGTCCCCATTGTGATTGTCAGCGCCAGCCTGGTCCGCGAGGAGGTAGAAAAGACCTGGAAAGCGGTGGAAGCAGGCGCTGTTGCAGTTCTCGAGAAACCGAAATATTCGAGTCCGGGCCAGCCTTCGGAAGATGCCGAAAGGCTGATTGAGACGGTCAAGCTCATGTCCCAGGTCAAGGTGGTTCGGCGGTGGCGCAGGGCCGTACCGTCCAACCCGGTTCCGGCCCCGGCAGCCGCACTCCCCCGCCCGGTGGTCAGAAAGGCCTCTGACCGTCACATAAAGGTTGTGGCGATCGGCGCGTCCACCGGCGGCCCCCCTGTGCTTCAGCAGCTTTTTTCGAAGCTCCCGAGCAACTTTCGTTATCCGGTATTATTAGTTCAGCACATATCTCCCGGTTTCACGCGGGGTTTCGTAGACTGGCTCAACAGAACATCAAACGTGAAGGTAGATCTTGCGTCCAATGGCGAAACGGCTGTTCCAGGCCGCGTTTACGTGGCTCCGGACGGACTCCAGATGAAAATCGAGCCTTCAGGAAAAATAATCCTTGCCAACGATAAACCCGAAAACGGTATCAGACCTTCGGTTTCTTATTTGTTCCGGTCCGTGGCCCGCTCCTTTGGTGACAAAGCCGTAGGGGTCCTCTTGACGGGCATGGGAAGGGACGGAGCGGAAGAGCTCAAGGCTATGAGAGACGAAGGAGCCGTGACCATAGCACAGGACAAAGAAAGCTGCATTGTCTACGGAATGCCGATGGAGGCCGTTAAGCTCGGTGGAGCTCAATACTCGCTGTCGCCCGAAAGAATGACGGAAATGCTCGTGAGACTCTCCGACAATCCTGGGACTAGGGAGGACTCATGACATCCAGTGGCAACTCAACCCAAAGGTCCCACATACTCATCGTGGAGGACAGTCTCACCCAGTCCATGCTTCTGCAGCACCTTCTGGAGGCGCAGGGGTACAAGGTGACAGCGGCTGCTTCAGGCACACAGGCCCTGGAGGCGCTTGCCGCATTTAAGCCAGCGCTGATAATCAGCGACATCGTCATGCCGGAAATGGACGGGTTTGAGCTCTCCCGCAGAGTAAAATCCGATAAAAACTTAAGAGATATTCCTGTCATCCTGCTGACAGCGCTTTCCGACTCTGAAGACGTGATCCGGGGCATGGAAGCTCTGGTGGATTTCTATCTGACAAAGCCCTATGATGAGGACTTTCTCCTGTCCAAGGTTGAAGCTGTAATGGCTGGGCCAGTCGAAGAGAATCACAACCTCGGACTGCAAAAATTGAAAATAAGCCTTTGGGGAAAAAACCACGAGGTATCAATCATCCCCGAGCTGTCGCTGGGTCTTCTCGCATCCACCTACGAAAATGCCATCCAGATCAATCGCCAGCTTCATAAGGAAATAGCGGAACGGAAAAGAGTCGAAGAAGAACTCAGGGTCACCGTGAAAAGGCTGAAGGAGATGGAATCGATCATTGAAATCAGTCCTGCTGTGGCATTCGTGCGGCGAGCCGAAGAAAACTGGCCCATAGAATTCGTCTCGGACAACGTCTTGCAGTTCGACTATGAATCCGAAGACCTCTTGGCTGGTCAAATCAAATACATAGATATCATACACCCGGAAGATCGTGAACGCGTTCTCGCCGAGGTAGGAAAATACTCCCAAGACAAAGACACCGAAGAGTTCAGCCAGGAATACAGAATCAATACCGGATACGGAGATGTAAGATGGGTCGACGACAGGACTTTTGTGAGACGCAACTCAAAGGGCGTAGTTACCCATTATCAAGGGATAATCCTGGATGTCACCGAGCGCAAGCTGGGACCCTGAATAGGATTGCGTGACGGATACCTTCGACTGTGCAGTTAGGCTGATTCCTGAATTCCTAAGCTTTGCTCGGAGCAACCCCCTCTCCAACAGACACGATGTCTTTCCGACGCGCGGATGCCGGCTTGGTCGAGAGTCTAGAAAGGATATCGCAGAATGGCTAGAAGCCACTGTTCAATACTACTGATCGATCTAAACCAAGATGATGCCAAGTTTCTGGCCAGGGTCCTCAAGCAAAGTGGCCATTCGGTGTTGGTCGCCAGAGATGCTGGACATGCCAAGTCCATTTTAGAGTACAGGGGATTCGATGCTTTGATAGTTGATTTGGCCGTGCCGCAGGCGGACGAGCTGGATCTAATAAGCTGGGCTTCATGCATCTGTCCCAAGCCCAGAATTGTGGCAACCGGCACCAACATGGTCAACATCGAGCAATCGATCATCGACAGAGGCGCCAATCTGTTCCTTCATAAACCGGTTGATACCGATAAGTTGTTGATATTTCTGGCACAGTCCAGAAGCAGGAGCTCCTTTACGGGAAGAGTCGAAGCTGTCGACATAATCGAATACGTGCAGTTCGTATTATTGGGAGGAGCCAAGACCATTCTGGAAATCACTTCCAGCGTAGGCACGCAAGGAAGGCTCTTTGTATCGGATGGTCGTGTGGTCCATGCCGAGTGCGGAATTCTTCAAGGGGAACCAGCTCTTTACCGCTGCCTGGGATTCAGAGAAGGAACGTTTTCCCACTTGCCATGGAGCGAGCCTGAACAGCCTACCATCCGAAAACCAGGCGAGTTCATATTGATGGAGGCGGTCCGCAAGAGAGATGACGCATGGGGAGACTCCAGTCCGGATGACGACATCTTATGACAAGTCAAGACAATACAGGCCATTCGTTTGATCTATTCTCCAGGGGCACTCGCTTGAACGCTTATTGGCATAAGGGAAGCGCACAAAAGTTTGATAGCTTGGGAACCGACTGTTTTTGCTCGTTGGTCCATCGGGCCAAGAAATGCTTGACAACGGCAATGAACCGGGAGACATTTTGAGATCTTCGCAAGAAGCCTCCTGTGTCAGTATGAATGGACAGGATTTGCTCTATTCAGTACCCGAGTTCTGTTATGGCGATCATTAGATCAAAATCGAATGAGGTCCAGTGCAAAATCGTCTACTATGGCCCTGGACGAGGCGGTAAAACAACCAATTTGATCATGATCCACAAGGCGATTGGGTCGAGGATTCGAGGCGATCTCATAAGCATAAATACCGCAGGAGACCGCACGATCTTTTTCGATTTCTTGCCGATGGACCTGGGTCTGATCCGGAACTTGAGCATAAAAATCTCCGTATACACCGTGCCCGGCCAGGTCCGGTATAACGATACCCGAAGACTGGTCCTTAGAGGAGCCGACGGAGTCGTATTTGTGGCTGATTCCATGGAGGTCCGGAGGCAACAGAATATCGAAAGCTTGCTAAACCTTCGGGAAAATCTCGATTTGGTGGGCATTAACCCTTCGTCCATTTCGCTTGTGCTTCAGTATAACAAGAGGGACCTCGCAGAAAACGGCACGAAAATTATGCCGGTGGAGTTGATGGAAATGGATCTCAACCCTACTTCCGGGCTGACTTCTTTCGAGGCGAGCGCTGTTACAGGAGTAGGAGTCAAGGAGACCTTCAAACAAATATGTATGCTGACCGTGGCAAGTGTGGGCAGTCAACTGTTAAGGTAATAGGGTCCGGTCATCCTGTCGCGAACGACATGGATGGGAGAATTTGAAAATGGCTGAGAGTCGAGTACACGAACTGCTTTCGGGCCTCATTGTAACCCTTCGTTCCTACGGAGCAGAGGCCAGGAAAACTGCCAAAGGTCTTCCGGACAGCCGTGACGCCCTGAAATATCTGGATTCTTCCCGTCCGCAAGTCATGATCTATACTCGCAAGGCGCACGGCAATTGTGCGCACACGTTTATAAGCGACAACATAGTCTCTCAGCTTGGCTATGTCGCGCAAGATTTCGTCCAAGATCCCGACGCATGGGATCGGAACATCCATCCTGAGGACGTACAAAAGGCCTCCACCCGAATCTCGGAGTTATTTGAAACCGGGCACATGGTCCAGGAATACCGTTTTCGCCACAAGGATGGCCGCCATCGTTGGCTTCGGGACGAACTCAACCTCATCAAGGACGATCACGGAAACCCCAGCGAAATCCTGGGCTCCTTGATCGACGTGACAGAGCGCAGACGGGTCGAGCAAGCCCTCAGGGAGGGCGAGGCCAGGCACCATTCCCTGGTGGACAACGCTCCAATGGGAATGATCTCTTTTGACAAGGACGGGGAAATAACCGGGTTCAACCCGGCGGTTCTGAGCATACTCGGCGCATCTCATCTTGAAGTTGCCGATGCCCGGGATCTTTTTTCGCTATTACCGCTGGTGGAGGCGGGCATTTCCGAGGCAATCGTCCAGTGCTTGGAGTCCGGAGATTCCGGGGTAGGAGAATTTCAATACAAGAGCAAGGGGGATCGGCAAGTGTACAGCCGAGTGCACGTGGTCCCCATTCGTGACGATGACAAGAGGATCACCGGGGCTCACGCCTTTCTAATGGACATTTCCGATCAGAAGCGAGCGGAAGAGCTGATAGTAAGCTCGGAGCGCCTGAAAGTCCTGGGACAGATATCAAGCGGCGTTAGCCATACTTTCAGCAATTTGCTTCAGGTTGTATCAGGCAGTGCCAACATGGCTTTGACGAGCCTGGACCTGAAAGATATTGAGGGAGCGAAGGCAAACCTCGAACAGATAGTAGAAAGTACTCGGTCCGCGACTGAAGCCGTCAGATGGCTTCAGCAATTCGCTCGTGGCCGGTCCGGCGCTGCTTCTCAGAAACAAGAGGCTTTTGATCTTGCGGAAGCAGTTGAAGAAGCCATAGAGATGTGCAAACTCTGGTCCAAGCCGGAACTCGACCGAAAAAGGGTCAAGATCGAGTACGAGCTCGATCTTACAAGAGGTTGCCATATAGAGGGAATCCCGGACCAGATAGCCTGGGTGGCCCTTAACATTCTCAAGAACGCAGTCGAGGCCATGCCCAAGGGAGGTAAAATAAAGACAAGGACCTACCTCAAAGACCGGACCGTCATTTTGAGCGTCCAGGACAACGGCATAGGAATCCCTCCCAAAGACATCAAACATATAACCACTTCCTTCTGGTCATCCAAAGACGCCCATGCAGGAATGGGCCTACCTTTCAGCTGCGGCATCCTGCGAACTCATGGCGGAACATTGGGAGTGAAACGAGTTAAACCCAGGGGAAGCATGTTCCTCGTCAGACTTCCCTATGTCAATCCCCTGATGAAACGTTCCCCGAAAGATAGCCCCGGAAAAGGCCTTCGCATACTCTTTGTAGACGATGACGAAAGGATCGTGAAGGTGTTCGAAAGAGGTTTCAGGGTTCTTGGTCAGACCCTTATTCCTGCATATTCCGGTGAACAGGCCCTAGCAATATACAGACAGTCCCCGGTGGACGCCATCGTGTGCGACTTGGCAATGCCCGGAATGAATGGTTGGGAGGTTGGTAAGGCTGTGCAAACCGTTAGTGCTGAAAAGGGCTCGTCAAAGCCCCCATTCATTCTACTTACAGGCTGGGCACGTCAATTGGAAGAAGAGGAGATAGCAGCGAACTCGCAAGTGGATAGGATTGTTCAGAAACCTGTAAAAGTTCCTTTTCTGTTGGAAGTTATACAGGAGGAAATCGGGAGGTCCCAATCTCAGGGCGATTTTTCTGGGAGCATTGGCGGCATCGACATACTGGAATATGTCCAACTTCTTCTTCTGAACGGCCGCCAGGCACTGGTGGAGATTCAGTCTAGAGATGGGGAACAGGGCCTCGTATACGTCGACAGGGGAGAAATAGTTCACGCCAAGAGCGGTGCCCTGGAAGGAGAAGAGGCTCTGTACAATTGCCTGTTGTTCAAAGGAGGAAATTTCTCCAGCTTGCCCTGGAGAGAGCCGGAACGCATTACCATCGATAAGCCGGGGGTGTTTCTTCTAATAGAAGCGGCTCGAAAACGTGACGAGCGGAATGAAACCGCCGGGTCCGCCAAGCAAGAGGTCTCTTCGTCCGAATAGAGGCGATCTGAATCCGGAAACGGGATGTGCATTATCCACACGAACAAAGAAGCAGTACTTTTCATTGCTTCGCAGCGAGGCTCATTTAGGTTGTGATGACTGGCAGTTGAGCCTCTGCTAAAATTGCTGTTAATGCACCGGGACTTTTGTTGCCCATGCAGCGGGGCATTTCCGTCTGTCTTCCACCCTACTTTCGTCCTATCGCAAAAACCAAGCATCTAGTACCAATGCGCTTTCAAAGCAGTAAGATCTGGGGCACAGGCGCTAACTTGATGAACGGGCTCGCGTTATTTCAACTACTTAGCCAAGCTCAACACCGTCACCCCGGCTTTACCTGAAAATACCCTTGCCCGGGTACACCGAGGGGTTTCGGGGTTGGGCTTTCGGGGGATTGCATGACGCGGCGGGTCACGCGGATTTTTTTGGGCGTTGGGGTTATGCATAAGGGCAAAGACTCCTGGGGCTCGAGTTGTTGGGGGTCAGCGGTA
>JACRDE010000150.1 GCA_016212935.1 Desulfomonile tiedjei
AAACACATCCCGGTTCGTTATCTTACCTCTACAGGCTGAATAACCAGCGATAATTCTGGGACCCGGTTGTTGTGTACTCAAACCACCTTGAAACGTACGTCGATGAATTATCGTACCAAGTGACGTCGTTATAATTGTAGTTCCAGTAACTGGTGTTCTCGTCAGACCCAACGAGCCACAACCAGTGGGTCCAAGTGACGTTGGTGTTCGCAAAAATATCGCAGCCGCTCCAACCGGCGATGGCGTCCAGCATGGGAGTATAATTGCCAACCTGGCAATGAATCGAGACAATTTGGCCGTCGCTTGTCATGAGCCCACCCCAGCGCTGCCAATCGGTCTGGAAAGAGTAATAGTTATACTGGTGAATCGTTTCTCCAATGTCCCAGCTATTGGTGCTGCCATGTGCGGCTACCTGAACTGTGCGAATCTGCTTGCCATAATAGTCGCGGACCAAGGTCATCCAGTCAACCACTGCAGCGAAGCCGATAGGAGATTGCTCAAAATCCGCTGCGAAAAATAAGACATCGTCTTTTGTGAATTCCCCATATCGTGCACCGAAGTCATTAATATATTGGGATGTACCCGAATCCCAATGCCTTGTGTTTCCCCACGCCACATTCAGATCGCCGCCACTCCACTTTTTGTCTGTGCCCGGATTGTGAATAGTCCAACTAGTGACCTCTACAAAAGTGCCGCTGGAATAATCGTAAACCGTGTACTTAAGTTCCTGCCGCCCCGCGGGGGCGTAAGTCCCCGTATCATTCCCGAGGCCCCTTTCGACGAATGTTGCGTTATAGAGGTATCGGCAATCCATGTTCGCGTAGTAGGTCATGCTATACCAATTAGCGCCGCTCCAATAGCTCCATGACCCGGAAGCAAAATCATACCGATACTGGTCATGGCCGCCGCTATACCAGTAATAGCTGTTCCCGTCACCATGGAAATAATCGCCAGTGCTGAATTGATACCAGAGCCCATTGCCGATGAAGGCCGAGCTTCTAGTCCCGCTCCTGTTCAGAGCGGCCCAACCTTGGGTGGTGTAGTCAGTCCATTGCTTCTTGGTGTAACTGTAAGCGTAACGCGCCGCACTATTGACGGCCCACAGCCCGCTGTCGTTGGCGTAATCGTACCTAAAGCCCCAACCTGTTCCAAGATCGGTCAGTGAACCACTGCCTACAAATATCACGGATCTACATTGCGCACTTAGCGTCTGCCACCAAGAACCGTTGGCTCGCAAGGGATCGAAGTCATACCACCGCCCGATCGCGAAGTTGTATCCGAACCGCCCTGTGGTGCCCTTGAGCCAAAATGCCGTTTGACCACTGGAGTCGTATGCGTACCACCAGCCATTGCGCAGATCGTGCGAGGCCCCGTCAAAGAGGTAGCTGCTCGAAGCGCCGGCTGCGCTCAGAATGCGCCATTTATTGGCACCGAATTTATCGAAATTGTACCATACCCCAGTTGAATTCTGATAGGCGAAGCGCCCCAAATCGTTGTAAAAGTACCAGTTGTACCCTCCGGAAACAGAATACGTCCACCCTGAATATCCCGGCACAGGAGTTCCTATGCTCATCGAAACATCAGGGCCGAGCATCATTGCTGCAAGAAGTGCCAGCACTGCGACACTTCTCATCCCCCACCTTCCAAAAGGCGCGTGACGGGACATGACACCTGCCTCCCTTACCACTCTAAGTCGAACCGTTTACGATAACTCTTACTTAGCCAAAATCGCCGCGTAATGCATAGGGGTTTTCCCCCTGTTCAGGCACACTTGGCCATTTGACCACATCACCCGAGAGTTTCCGGCGCCTGGCGAACTTCGTTAGCGTTTTCGCTCCTGATCAGGACATCCGGTCCTCCCAATAGAGCGTTCCCGGTGCCCCCCGTACTCCATTGACGTTTAGGGAAGAGAAACGAGTCTCTATCTCAACTAAAGTGGCTCACGGTAAAAGGGGGCATCAAGTATGCCGACTTTTGCACACCGCCTCAAAAAAAGAATCGCATATTCAACAACGGATTACAAGTAGACAATTGCAGGACAAGGTAACTACTCACTTACATGGGCGGAAGTGTCTGAGTGCGGCTGACACATGCCGCCCGTCCATTATCCGGAAGCTCTTGTCGTCATTCCGGTGAAGGCCGGAATCCAGGATTTTCAATATGTTTTGGACCCCGGCTTTCACCGGGGTGACGGCGTGCGCTCGTCGAATTCTCCGTGAATCAATATTTGAGCGAAGCTCTCCCCTGTAAGACTGAATGGGTACCTTTGTTTTGTAACCCTTCACTTACGCGGGGGAGAAGACCGCTCACAACGATGTCATTGCGAGCGAAGCGAAGCAATCTCAAAAACCCGAGCGATGGAGATTGCTTCGTCGTTTCACTCCTCGCAATGACATTGTCAGTCCATTACGGAATACGTGTGAGAATCGTTAGCCAATTAGACGGAATTTTCGAGAACTTCTATAAACGAAGAATTAACCGGAGAGAGCAAACGTTCATCAGTTCGACGCTGAGAAATTCATTGCCTACTACGGGACAACGGAGCAACTGGGGCGTGGAAGAAAGAACAGAGGCCAAAGAATGCCGCAAAGGTGATTGAGAATGGCATCTTCGGCCTCTCCTGGACCCAGGGTCCTTATCTGTCCCTATAGGCTGAACAACCAGCGATAATCCTGCAATCCGGTTGTCGTGTACTCGAAGAACCTTTGAATCGAAGTCTGGGAATTGTCGTACCAGGTTACGTTGTTGTAATTGTAATTCCAAACCAATTCGTTCCCCTGTACGCTTCCGAGGACAAGCCAGGACCACGAGGTCCAAGAATCGTTGGTGTTAGCGTAGATGTCGCAGCCGCTCCATCTGGCTATGTCATTGAGCATGGTCGTGTGATTGCCCGCAAAACCTTGAAGCGAGACAATTTGGCCGTCACTCGTCATGAGGCCGCCCCAACGCTGCCAGTCGGCCTGCAAATCGGAATAGAGCTCCGGGATTATCGGTTCTCCCATAAACCAGTAATCTGGATCGCTACGAGCAGCCACCTGAACTGTGCGAATCTGCTTGCCATAATAGTCACGGACTAAGGTCATCCAGTCAACCATTGCAGTGAAGCCGATGAACATGTCACCAAAATCCGCTGCGAAGAAAATGACATCTTCCTTGGTGAATTCTCCGTAACTCGCAGATACGTCATACTCAGGAAAAACTCCCCCCGAATCACACCACGTGTTTCCCCAAGCCACATTCAGATCGCCGCCACTCCACCTATTGTCTGCACCAGTATTGTGGATACGCCAGCTACCCACAAAAACAGGAGTGCCTGTCGAATAATCGATAGCAAAGGACGCGAGTTCATGCCTTGCCACCGGCGCGTACCCGCCTGTATCGAGCCGGAGTCCGCTTACGACGAAGGTGGAGTCATAGAGATATCGACAATCCTGGTTCTGAAACGGCAATGTATTGGGCGTCTCGGACCAATGGTCAGTCAGCCAAAACATCCACTGTCCCACTGTAAAGTCATAAGTACACGCCTCATGGCCGCCGCTGGACCACCCATACCAATTATCGTGACCGATGAACCAATCTTCAGCGCCGAACTGATACGACGTCCCATTGCCTATGAAAGCTGAACTCCTCTGTCCGGTCCTGCTTAGAGGGGCCCAACCGTTGACCGTGTAGTCATACCATTGCCGCTTCGTGTAATTGTATCCATAACGGCCTGCACCACTGAAGGCCCAAAGCCCGGTGTCGTTGGTGTAGTCGTACACGAAGCCAAAGCCGTTCCCAAGGTCCGTCAGCGCACCTCTGCCTACAAATATGACCGAGCGGCATTGCGCGCTGAGGGTCTGCCACCAGACACCGCCGACTCCCAGGGGATCGTACTCGGACCATCGGCCGGTGCTGTAATTGTATGCGAAACGCCCTCCAGTGCTCCTCAACCAAATCCCCGTTTGACCGTTTGAGTCGTATGCATAGCGCCACCCATTGAGCAGATCGTGCTTGGCTCCATCAAAAAGGTAGCTACTTGAAGTGCCGGCTGCACTCAGAGTGCGCCAATTATTGCCGCCGTATCTATCGAAATTGTACCATACCCCAGTTGAATTCTGATAGGCGAAGCGGCCCAAATCGTTGTAGAAGTACCAATTGTAGCCCCCGGAAACAGAATACGTCCACCCTGAATATCCCGGCACAGGAGTTCCTATGCTCATCGAAACATCAGGGCCTAGCATCATTGCTGCAAGAACTGCCAGCACTGCTGCACTTCTAATCCCCCGCCGTCCAAAAGTAGCACGACCGGACATGACAACTTCCTCCATTATCATTCGATTTGAACCGCGCATGACCACGGCTCAGTAGACGAAATCGCAACGCAATTCGATCGAGTTTACCCCACGTTCAGGAACACCTGGCCGTTTGACGACCTCGCCCGAGATTTCCCCGTACGAGCCGAATTTAGTTAGCGATTAGGGTCCAGATCAGGACATCCTCTCCTCGCAATTGAGGGAACCTAGGATTCATCGCAAGGCTTGTCTGAAATCATGCCCCCCCGGTACTTAAATGGCTTTTGTGGAAGGGTAACGGCTTTCCTACCCGTAAAAAGTGTCGCGCAGTGAAATCGCACATCAAGTATGCAGATCTTCACACACCATAATGTGTCGAATATCGCGCCGCAGACAACGAATTACAAGTACAATTGTAAGGAAAGAATCTCTCAGTTGGCCCGAGTAGCTGAAGGGATACCCATCGGAGGGCCTTGCGCTTGACACGGGTGATTGCGGTGCGGTACGCTCGGATTGTAACAAAACAGTCGTTTTCGATAGCGCGACGACTGTTTGGCCTCCGTGGGTCTCTTGGAAGGTCACTCTGCGGCCTTGGCTCGATCAAGGAAACTGCCGCCCTGACTATGCGGCGGCAAGAAGACCGCCGAAATGGCGCGGCACTGAACAATTCTGGATACCATGTGCTATCCAGACTACAAGCCCGATTGGCCTCAGTTCAGGAATATGCCGATTCAAAAGCAGATTCAACAAGCTCAAAAAAATACAGAAGAAATACCAGCTTGTGAGCATACTCTGGGTATGGGGATTTCATCCCTGACAGTGGCAGCGTTCGCTTTCTTTTTTTGCTGGGCTTGCGGCCAACGAGGTTTATTCGCATCAGATCAGTCCATCGTTTTCGACGGTGGTTACCGTATTCTCTCGGGTCAGGTGCCTTTTAGAGACTTTGTGAGCCCGAACGGTCCAATTTCGTTTCTGGCGCAGGCAGGCTTTTTTGGGCTGTTCGGGGTCTCTTTCTTCTCCTACTTGCTTCACTCGGCCGCAGCGAACGCTGTTGCAGCGTTGAGTGCAATTTACATCATCAGGGTTCTATTTCCTACTCGCCCATATCTATCGGCGTCCGCGGGGGTGCTGACCGCTATCTGGTTCTACCCGCCTTTCGGGACCCCGTATCCCGAGCACACGGCGTTTTTACTTGGCTTTCCTGCTCTGACTCTAATTGTTGCCGTTCTCGTAGCAAAGAGCACACGGCATCGGCTGAGGAACCCTATTATTGTACTATCCGGCATACTTGCAGCCCTGGCTTTCTTGAGTAAGCAAAATGCGGGTGTCCTCATTAGTTTGGCCTGCTTGGGGTTAATCCTGGCATCGTGCTATTGGAAACACGAAGGTCGACACAATTTGTATCCGGTAATCGTGTTCGTGGTGGGCTTCTCTGCATCCCTGGCTGTTTTCGTAATATGGCTCTATTGGCATTCCGATCCTCCACTTTTCTTCAAATACTTCCTAGAAGTTCCCTTTGACCTCGGCCTTTCACGTGCACAGTCGCTTCTGGTCGGGTTGAAGCGTATGCTTATCCCTTTTGAACACCCTGTGCTGAGGTTCGCTCTATATTGCTCGGCTGCGCTTTGGGTGTGCGTTGTCGTGGCTTTTTTCGGACCGTATGATCTGCAAAGAACGAAGCGCCACAAGGCCGCAATTACTCTCTTGCCCCTGCTCCTGATGATACAAAGCCTGATGATCCCAACCATGAACAATGCGGTAATATACATGGTTCCGTTTACAGGGATTATAGTAGCAATATCGTTTGGACTGACGCGAGAACTGCTGCTGCCGCTCGTAAGGGTGCAGCCTCTGGTCGTCTGGGCAGCCTTCGTGTGCCTCGGCTTCGGATTGGCATTGACTGGCAGCGAAATATCGTGGAACAGGCGAGAGATCCTCTTTTCAGCATCGATCTTCCGCAGTGTGCCGGTAAACGGACTCAGAGATTTGAAATGGGGCGAACCGACAACGATTCGCAACTGGCAAATATCAGTAAGTGACGTGGCCAGCCTTGTCAATCATCTGACAGCCCAGGGCACACCATTTTTGATATTTCCTGATTTCACTATGCTGTATGGTATAGTGGGCAGGCTTAATCCTCAACCTGTCTGTTGGTTTCACCCGGGGGTAACATACTCTGCCCACGGAGACCCCCTGTTGGACCGGTGGATCGTCTCCGAACTGCAAGGGAACAAGATTGGAGTGGTAGTTCTGGAAAGGTGTGCATGGTTGGGCTTGGACTTGCTTGACGATTTTTCGCTGACGAAGATGTTTATTCAAAATGAATTTAGGCTCGTTCGAAGAATCGGTCCTTGGGAAGTGTTTCATCGACATCCAAAAGAAAACCTCCAAATCGAGCAGGAAAGGTAGTGGTTTCACCCATCAAGAACTCTTGGTCGGCTGAACGTCAATTTATGTCTGGTTCTCCACCCAGGCGCGTGGTACGATTTGGTGAATTTTCTTATTAGAGAAAGTTCCTCAAATCGCTCTGGAAACTTTGAGAAGCTTGTCAGAAAGCTTGGAAGCTCTTCGTGACGCTGATAATTCACGTGGAGAGGTTTTCGACGTTCTTGCTTCTTTCATCGCGAACTGGTTGTCGAAGGGTTGTAAAATGATGAGAGACTTCGTATCCAGATTTTTGGGGCGTTTTCCCCGAGTTATTCCTTTTGTCGCACCTGTGGTCAAGACGATTAAGAAACAGTTTCACAGTATTAGGAAGCCGAGGATGGATCCCGATACTGCTGGGCATCTCAAAGGACTCTTGGAATCACGCCTCAGAGTGCTGGACGTTGAGACGACCAACGTCTGTAATGCAAGGTGTTCCTTTTGCGCATACCGATTTCGCAAAAGACCATCGGGAATCATGTCTTTGGACTTGTTCTCTGCTCTGGTCGACCGGTACGTCGTTTATGGAGGCGGCGATTTGAGCCTGACCCCCTTGGTAGGCGACCCTCTCGTGGACAAGGATTTGATCCGGAAAATCAGGCGAGCGCGTTCTCACCCATCTATAAAGGAAATCAGCTTTGCCACGAATTTGATAGCACTGGACCGCCACGGCGCAGAAAACCTGTTGACATCAGGTGTCAATTGGATCTTTGTGAGTACGAGTATTGGGAACAGGGACATGTATCGGACAATCTACGGGGTAGACAAGTATGAACGAGTAATGGCAAATTTGTTCACTCTGCTAAAGACCAACAATGAACTAGGCCGTCCTGTTAGCATATCTGTTAGCCTGAGATGTTCTAAGCCTTACCGCAAGGTTTTTTCAAGCGCCCATTACCGTCGCGCAGTTGAGCTTCTCGGGCGGTACATAAGTATTATCGACGACGACTACGTCAACTGGACAGGACTCATTCGAGAGGAGGACCTGCCGGCCGGAAACAAGTTTCGTCGTGTCAGGGACAGAAAAGAGCCCTGCGAGCAGCTTTATCACGGTCTCCAGGTTCACGTTAATGGTGATGTGAGCCTGTGCTGCTGTGTCGACATACATGGGGACCTTCTGGTCGGGAATGTACATGAGGACTCCATAGAGGACATATGGCGAGGAAACGCTATAAGGGGGATTCGCACTGCTTGGGACGCAGGCAATATTCCTCGGACATGCTCTCAATGCAACATGTACGCTCCTCTTTCAGCTTTCCTGGTTTTGAATCGAGATCGCATCGCGCAGCGGAATTGACCAGACTGGCAGATTCTGATCTCGTAAAAGAATCCATCCGATTGTCTGAAAACGAAATGGTGCCACTTCTACTTTGTCTGAAAGACAAGGAGATAAGGGACTGCCGAGTTGGCCTCCTCATCCTTGAAGTTGCGAAATTTATCGGAATTGATCCAAATTACATAAGTTTTCTTGGGTTCGAGCTTCGCATCGATAACGCACGTTCTCTTGTCGTCTAAATACTTCGGTTTTCCCATGGTCTTAGGAAACGTCTCGTCTGAAATCTGGGACCACGACCAGCTTCCGTCCATCATGTCCTTGCTGAACGTCACCTTGATCTGAGGTGTTGCTGCAGCATCAACATTTTTATCTCCGCATTCCGGGATGGTCTTGATGACCGATGGGGGTAGAGATTTTACAGATGCGGCTTCGCCCCAAGCAATCCCTCCTCCAAGCAATGCGGAACACACAAGTACAGCCCATACTGTCTTCATGATTCCTCCTTTGATCAACATTCGAGTCAAGTTCGAGTGGGACTCACCTTGACTCTATTTCGTTTCAAAAACCGCCCCAGCCCCTTCAGATAGATGAGCATTGCCCTCAGCGTCTATCAATAGGGCTTGTGTACCTTCGACAGTTCGGATAAATTTCAAACCTTCTTCCACGCCGAGCACAAACGTCGCGGTACCCGCAGGTTGCAAGGTTCCTCCGATTGGGCCGACTATGGTGACTGATCTCAGTTTATCGGATGGATATCCGCTTCTGGGATCGATTATGTGATGATATCGCTTCTCGTCTTTTGTGAAAAAGCGCTCGTAATCACCAGACGTTACGATTATCCGGTCTTTGAGCGGGGCTACAGCGACTATGCCTCGCGGATTCCGAGGGTCTTCCACGCCCACAAGCCATGGCTTGCCAGGTTGCTTTTCTCCCGCGGCCAGGATGTCACCACCGATGTTCACCAGTGCTGATGTAATCCCCCATTTACTGAGGATTTCCGCAATCCGATTCAGGGTGTATCCTTTTGCTATTCCTCCAAGATCCAGAGCCATGCCAGCATCTGGAAGCAGGATCGTTTCGGCCTCTGTATCGATTCTTACTCGATTCCACCCCACTTTCGTCAGCGCTTCCTTGATTTCCGACTCTGGTGGCAAGTGGGGTTCACCGGGGCCGCTGAACTGCCACAAACGGCTGAGTGCTCCAACCGTGGGATCGAATGCTCCTCCGGTTAGTCGGGCAATCCTGAGGGCTTCTCCGATAATGCCCAATAATTCGCCACTGGCTTTTGTAGGGCCCTTTCCCGAGTTGTCGTTAATTTTGGTAAGTTCAGACGGGTTGTAAAAAGACGTGAGGTTTTCGATCCGCTTTATTTCATTGAATATTGACTCTGTCGCCGCTTTTGCTCTTTCTTCCTCGCCAATCACGGCAACATCAACGAGAGTCCCCATCAGCAGGCGGCTGGATTTGTGCAGCGGCAGTGGATCGTTTCCGCTGCACGACAGTAGAAGCAGGACCGACAATACCGCTGAAACCACGCATTTGATTCGCATCAGCTCCGGTTTCGAGCCTCCTTTTGGCTATGGGTCTCTTACTTGACAGGGTACGAGAATCAGCGCCCCGCAGCCTGATGAGGCACTTTCTTTGCTCGACTTCTAATCCCTGGTGTGGTGTACCGCAAATACCTTGCTTAATACCATCCGCCTCTACCAGGACTTCTGCCTCCGTCAGTTGCGCAAGCTATTTGAGAGACCGGAAGCTAGTGTAATGTTCCTGAAATATATTTACAAATAGATTCGACCTTCTTGAGAATCGTGTCGGGAGTTGCAGTCCATATAAGAGGACGAGCATTGGAGTTGTGATGGTTGACTCAAGTCTCTATTTTGGTGACAATCTCCTTGGCACCCTAAGGGGATCTAGGGGAAGGGCCTGCCCAGTTTCAAGCGAAGCGGGGGCACGGAAGATTGCGAAGGGCGTAACCCGTGTTCCTCGGTGCCCAGGTTGCTTGAGACCCAAAGGGACACGTACATATCTTGGCAAGGCTTCCATTGGATGCAGGAGACAGCCGACAGGCTCCGCCCTATGATCACCATCCTCTGCAGCACGGGTATGCGTCCATCCTAAGTGTTTGATGGTGATTGCTCGGAAGTGCACGACTCACGAACGATGATAGTCCTTCCGCCGAAAAGAACGAAGGAAGGGAAGAACGATAATCAGAAAGCCCTGCGAGATCAGCGGATTCCAATGCGGCTGGAAGTCTACGACCTGTTGTGGTCAATGAGGCACGAGGTCAGCAACGTGGTCAAGATGAAGGGCGGGTATTTTTCCGCAAGAGCTTGCCAATTGCCCGCAACACCAAAAAGGAAGTGCTGGACATGGATATGCAAGCTAGCGGGTCTTCAAGGTATCCAGCTCCGTGATTTGCGGCACACGTTCAAGACCAACGCTGCGATGTCGGGGATGGACAGGGCTATTCGCAATGCAATAGTCGGGCATGCGACAAAAATACCCGTGGAAGACCTCTACATACATATCTCAGATGCGAAGTTGTTGGACGCCGTAGACTGCATGACCTTTGACCACGGGACAACGGCAGGGGATTGGACAAGCGGCGAAAAAAGTCCCGTCAAAATCCCGTCAAAACTGTTGGAAAAAGAAAAACGACAGGCGGTTGTCTGAACAGCGCTTGACAAAAGCCTCTCTTGCGGTGTATTTCTAGACGGTCGGGACGTGGCTCAGCCTGGTAGAGCACTGCATTCGGGATGCAGGGGTCGCTGGTTCAAATCCAGTCGTCCCGACCATTAAGTTTCAAGGAAATCAGAGTGTTACGCTGGAACGATGCACTCTGGTTTTTCTTTCTGACGGACCCTTTGGCACTTTTTTGGCCCCTTTTTCAGTGAGCCCTTCTTCGGCCCCCTCGACCAGATCCAACTCTGTCCACCCGTTGTCGAACCTCATATTGTCTACGGCTCGGAGCAGATCTTCATCGGAAACGCGTATGTACCTGTCGGCCACGGACCTTTCATCAGAATGCCCCACAATGAGATTGCGAATCGTTGGGTCCATTCCTGATCTCTGTGCGTTCGTTTTCCATGTGTGACGCAGGTCTCGGCCCTGCAGTCCGTGCAGTTCGGCAAGATTAACGGCACGTGCCCAGCATTTTCTTACCGTGGAATGTGCTATGGGCATCCCGTGGTGGATCTTTTCACTGTCCTCGAAACGTCCAGAATAAACGAAGATCCTCCCCACTGCCTGAACTACTTTGCCGTCGGCTTTCCTACGCAGAGTCTCTAATAGATCTATGACCTCTTTCCTCAAAGGAACACGCTTGGGCCTCAGCCTGAGCTTGTTAGGGTTTTTTCCCTCTTTCGTAGCATCAGGCGGAAGCACCAGCATACGTCTTTCAGTTTTGTACATCTCCCATCGCAGGTTTACCACTTCACTGAATCGCATTCCCGTGTAATAGAGCATGACCAAAACATCATGCAGCCACCACGAATGCTTTAACAAGCGGCTAAAGTCCTCCCACGATAGGTACGAGTCTCTCTGGTTCGCAGGCAGTCGTTTCACCATTAAACAGGGGTTGAAGTCCAGAAAGCCAAGTTCAACTTGGTGTCGCATGACCCCAGACAGTACAGAAACTTCTCGGTTAATGGTGCTATTTTCGACCTTTCTCTGTCTGGCCACCTGATATTTCCTGATCTGGGCGACCTTTATGTCTTTCAATGGAAAATGCTCGCCGAAGTGCTCCACGACACGGTCCATAGCATAAAGGTTCCTCTCTGCCCTGTGTTTGGGGTCGGCCTTCAGGTATTCCCTCGTTGCCTTAATCAAGGTCAGTTCCTCTGCAGGTTCAGGACGAGCAAGCTCGGGCGGTAATGCCCATCCCTTGTTTTCATACGTCCTGAGGACTACATCGAGACAGTCGGGGTCCAAATGTCCATAAGAGCCAATGGTAAATGCCGTCTTCACAGCTTTCTCTATTTTCTTCGCATCTGCCGAGTTCGTGGCTGGGGTTACCGTCCTGATGCGGTGCCCCTTCCACTTGAATGAAACATAGTATTTATCGCCGATTTTCATCAATCCCATGACGAAACCTCCTGTCTGAGGTCTCGCCAAGATTCCCCTGTATTTTTCTTACCACCTCCCTTCTGAACCGCTTTAGGGTAACATGCCGTACGTACGGCATGTTGGTGATTCCTTGCTGTTGATTCTACTCTATCCGTCTTTTCTTTCAAAAAATTATCTATGGCCTCGATACTGAAAAGCACTATCTTGGCCGAAATCTTTACTCGTTCAATTTTGCCTTTTCGTGCCCATTTCAGAATTGTTGCTTTGGACACGTTCAAGTACGCTGCTGCTTCGTCAGCGGTCAATAACTCCTTTCTTTCCATTCATGGTTCCTTCCTCCGTTGGTAATTGAGTGCGGCCCCCGTCGGAGGGTGCGGGGGCTCACTTAGGAAGACGGCTGATGCTCTCAGCCTTGGTTTGCCAATTCTTCTATTCTCTTTCGCATATGCTCTGGGTAATCAGGGTCCTCGTCCAAGAGATAAAGGCCATAGCTCCACGAGTCCGCTATGAGACCAGTTTGCATCTGCAAATCCTCTGCTGTTTTCTCCAGCTGCTCCTTCAGTTCCACGAGCTGAAAAAGG
>JACRDE010000153.1 GCA_016212935.1 Desulfomonile tiedjei
ATCATTAATGATTTGCGGAAGCTTGTGATATTCGTCTATGGCCAACTGGTGCACGGATATGCGTTCCGATTCCAAAACGAGTCGCTGGAGGGTCTCAGCGATCTTGCTCATCCTGTATTCGGCCAGTTCGCTGCCCTTCATGAAGTGGCATTGATAGTCGTCACCGTACTTGCAGCCGATCAACATGATGCCGTCGATTCCTTTCGACAGGGCGTCAGCGATCCACACCATGTTGATGTTCCCCAGGCACCGCAACGGAATGAACCTGATGAACGAACTGTACTCCATCCTGTTCATGCCTGCCATATCGAGAGCCGGATATGCGTCGTTTTCGCATATGAAGCAGACCACCCTCGGTTTCTCTGCGTACTCGTCCGGTACATCGATGCTCTTCACCATCGATCCTATCATGTCCACTGAGTGGTCTCTGAAGGAAATGAGGCGCTCAGGGCAGGACCCCATACATATGGCGCAACGGCGACACCGTGTCGGATTGGGCAGCGGGGTACCGTCGGGCTTCTCGTCATACGCGCCGAAAGGGCATTCTTCGGTGCAACGCTTGCACTGGGTACACCTCTGAAGGAAGATTTGCGGGAAGGATTCGTCTCCAGCCCTCGGATGCACCGCTTTACCCTGAGATGTTAGCTCGGCGCACTGAATGGCCTTCAGAGCAGCTCCGGCCGCATCCATTTCGCAGCTGAGAAGGTCCATGGGCTGCTTAACGCATCCGGCGGTGTATATGCCTGTACGCTGGGTTTCA
The DNA here is from genome assembly GCA_016212935.1 of Desulfomonile tiedjei. Classification (GTDB taxonomy): domain Bacteria; phylum Desulfobacterota; class Desulfomonilia; order Desulfomonilales; family Desulfomonilaceae; genus Desulfomonile; species Desulfomonile tiedjei_A. Next base: position 761 of record JACRDE010000153.1, read on the forward strand.
TACGGGAAGCAGATAAAGTGCGAGTCATTGAAGCCATAGGGGTTCTCAGGCATAAACGGTCCCTGGCGGTATTTCAGGTTCACTATGGCAGAGTCCTTTGTAGCCGGCACCATGCCTGTGGACAGCACCACCAGATCTGCCTTGATCTTCAGTTGTTCTCCCAGAAGAGTGTCTTTGAACTCTACGGTCATTCCGCCGGAACCGTTGGATACGCCCACAGGTGTTCCCTTGGAGAGAAACACACCGGGATCGTCCTGCATGTTCTGGTAGAACTTTTCGTATTGACCTGGAGTCCTCATATTTTCATAGAAAATATATGCTTTGCCTTCAGGATTGGTCTGCCTCAGATAATGGGCCTGCTTCAACGCGACCAGAGAGGCCACGGTGGAGCTGAACAGCAGCGGATGATCCGAATCCTGATTCGGGCAGTCTATGAATGCTATTGAATTGACATCCTTGCCGTCGGAGGGGCGTTTGATCTTCCCCTTGGCCGCAAGTTCTTCCAGTTCCACACTGGTGATGACATCCGGATATTCGCCGTAGCCCAGCTTATCGAAAGCGGAGGCATCTTCCGGCCGCCATCCTGCAGCAAGAACTACCGCACCCACGCGAACCATCTCGTGAGGAAAATCTGTGGGCTCGGGGGCTTCCTCAACAGCCGGCGCCTTTTCCTCTTGAGCCGCAGCAGGCTTGGCAGCTTCCTGATCTCCGATTTGCTCTTTGGCTTTCTTGGCCGCGAGCCACTCATTCTGCTCTCTGACCAGCCTGTCGATCCAGGGGCCGTCGGGCCTTATCGTCACGTCAAACATGCCCGGACTGCCTGCAATACTGAACACACGATGAGCTGTGAAAACCTTAATTTTGTCGTTCGCGTTGATCGCTGCGATCTTTTCCTGAACCGGGGAATCCGTAATGGAGTCATAAGGGGCCTGACCGGTGAAGACCTTGTGGAATTTGTTGGCCCATCCGCCCAATTGAGGTTCCTTTTCCACCAGGAACACCTGCGAGCCGGCCTTTGCCGCTTCGAGGGCTGCCGTCATACCGGTAATTCCGCCGCCGATCACAAGAATCGCCTTTTCCGTACCCTCTGTGAACGGCGTCCGGTCTTCGTACTTAGTGAGTTTCGTGATACCCATGCGCATATAGTCTTGAGCAAGCATTTGGGTATCTTCGTCATTGGCCGGGTGGCACCAGACCACGTGTTCCCTGAGATTGATGCGCTCGGTTATCACGCCGTCGAACTTGAACGTATCCTGGAAAACGCGGAAGGAAGGTCCCGCTATAATGATAGCATTCACCCCTTCGTTGGCTATATCGTTCTTGATGATTGCCAGTTTGTCCGGGTCGCTCCAGTATGGTTCGGCCTTGCATACCGGGACTTTGAATTCGCCTGTAGCTACTTTGGAAAGAGCGTCTATATCCAGGGCTTCGCCGATTCCGTAACCTGTGTCAATATATACTCCGATTTTGAGGTCCATGGATTCTTACCTCCCCACCGTGTCCTGAAGTGCTTTGATAGCGGCGCCGGTAGCATCCTGCAAGCAGGTTCCCACGTCCATGGGTCTTTTTGTTACGCCTGCCGCGTGTATGCCTTTGTCTGATATTACGAAACCGAATTCGTCGTATTGGACGTCCGGACCGGGAATTTTCTCTAAGCTGGTGTTTGGTTGCATGCCGGTGGCGAGGACAGCCATGTCAAATGTACGGCGAATCTTCTGACCAGATAGAATATCTTCTCCCTCAAGAATCACGTCTTTCGTAGCCGGATCTTCGGTTATGGAGACGATTTTTCCTTTGGTGAGCAGGATCTTCTCGTCGTTCCTGACCCTGTCGTAGAAGTACTCGAACCGCCCGTAAGCTCTCAAATCAATGTAGAATATGTGTGCCTGCGCATCCGGGTTGTAATCACGCAGGTAGGTTGCCTGTTTCAGTGATGCCAGACAGCATATGGATGAGCAGTATGGCAGATGATTCCTGTCCCTGGAGCCCGCGCACTGGACGAAAGCGAGATTGTTCACCTTCTTCCCGTCCGACGGCCTGAGGATTTCACCTTTGGTGGGCCCGGCGAAAGACGCAAGTCTTTCCATCATCACGTTGGTTATTACGTTCGTGCAGACACCAAAACCAAGCTTGTCCAACTTCGTGGGGTCGTAGGGTCTCCATCCGGTGGCCCACACCACGGAGTCCACTTCCAGGTCGAATGTTTCAGGTTTGGCGTCCAGGTCAATGCGAATGCCTTTCGCGTTGCAGGATTCGATGAATGCGTTGTACGCCGCTTGCCCCTGCACCTTCAAAAGGGCATCCCTGTCAGCCACAAGGTTCATGGGATACGCCATTTCGTAAGGCAAGTGGACAGCTTTAGTCTTGTCCATTCCGTAGTTGAAGTCGTTGGAGATCTCCACGGGACAATCCTCTACGCATTTTGAGGTGGCAGTGCGGTCTTCCACGTACCTGGGGGTGACTCTTATGGTCGCATTATAATTGCCGGCAGTGCCACTTATATTTACAACCTCTGCTAGGGTATACACCGCTATATCGGGGTTGCGTCTGATCCGCTTGAAATTGATCTCCAGGCCGCACGTGGGAGGACACAGCTTCGGAAAATACTTGTTCAACTGGGCTACTCGGCCCCCCAGGTAGGGCAGCTTTTCAACAAGAATGACCTTGCAACCGGCCTCAGCCGCTTCCACCGCTGCCGTAATTCCGCTAATACCGCCTCCAACGACCAGTACGGTCTTATTTCCAGCCATGTTTCCTCCCTGAAAAGGGCTATGAGGGGACCGGAAAGCCGTCCCCTCACGTGATTTGCTTTTGCTCGTAGTAATGAAACTCCGGGCTCGCATACGCAGGCCCGGAGTTTGTTAAGGTCAGCTGTTAAGATCAGTCAATTATCGAAAGAACGGGGACTTTCTTGAATTCCCAGTTGCCGTTCTTGTAGGTGCCGTTCACGAAACACTTCCAGTTGGCGTCATCCAGTTTCGGGAAGTCGTTCCTGAAGTAATAGCCAGGCCATCTGGTCTCTTGGCGGAACAGCATGGTTCTCACGTGAATCTCGGCCTGCCACATTCTCTGGATGTTTTCATGGCATCTCATAAGTTCGTGCAGGTCCTGAGCGGCCAGTTTCTCGGAGTCTTCTTTCAGCCAGCCCAGAAGTTCCAGGGCTCTGTTCAGTTTTGCTTCGTTGGTTTTGAAACCAGCGGTCACGCCTGCGGCATACTCATCCATGATTTTCTGCAGACGGAACATGAACATTTTAGGCTTCATGAACTCGGGGTTGATATCGGGATCACTGGACTTCGCACCGAATTCCGCGAACAGATCCATGGGCTTCAGTGTCTGTGCCTTCAGTTCCGCAACCTTCGCTGCATCCACGTTGGGCTGGGCTTTGTTGTCGAGCACGAAACGCACCATGGACTTACCAACAGCGCGACCTTCGGCATGGGAGCCGGAGGAGAACTTGTGGCTGGAAGCGCCGGAAGCGTCACCCGCACAGAACAGACCCTTTACTGTGGACATATACTCATAGCCCCAGAAATAGTCAGCAGGAGCGAGGTCTTTCGGACCGCTGACCCATGCGCCGGAAGCGCCTGAGTGGGAGCCAATGAAGTAAGGCTCTGCGGCCGCGATTTCAGAGGACTTCTCTTCGGGCTGAACGTTGGTTCCGGCCCAGAGAATAGCCTGGGAAATCGTCATGTCGAGGAAGTCTTCCCATGCTTCGGATTCAAGTTCCTTCATCTTCTTCTTGAAGGCTTTGGGATCATCAGCGAACTGGTTGGCTATTTTTTGAATGGCCTCTTCAGTTCTCATGTATATGGGGCCTTTGCCCTCGAACTCATCCAGCATGCCCAGATAGTTACGCAGGTTGGCAGGGATGGGTTTCGCCAGACCATAAGGCGCCCAGTTGTTGAGTTCGTCTTTGCGCTCCACCATGTACTCGCCGCCGAATGCGTTGGTTGCACGGGACTTGAACAGGAGGAACCATGCGCCGACCGGTCCGTAAGCATCCTTGAAACGAACAGGGATGAAGCGGACTTCCTGGCAGGTCTGCTCTGCGCCGGCCATCAGTGAGAAATACAAGCTGGAGCCGGAGTTCCAGGGCGGATACCATGCACGGCCGAGACCTTCGCCTGCGCTTCTGGGTTTGAACACGTGAACCGCGCCACCCATGGCCGTCAACACTGCTTTGGCCTTGAATACGTAGAATTTCTCTTCACGGGTGCTGAAGCCTACTGCTCCTGCAATGCGCTCACCGTCCATGATCGGATATGTAATGAACACGCGCTCGAAGTACTCACCGCCATTGGCTGCCAGAGCATTCTTGGCCGCTTCGGCGACGATCACTTTGTAGGACTCACCGTTGATCATGAGCTGCCAACGGCCTTCGTGAACGAAATTTCCGGCATCATCTTTCCAGATGGGGAGACCCCATTTTTCGAACAGATGAACGCTGGAATCCACGTGACGGGCTATATCATAAACGAGGTCTTCACGGGTAATTCCCATAAGGTCGGTGCGGACGTAACGGACATAGTCCTCGCAGGTATTATTACCGCTGTTGATGTCAACGTATTGGTTAATTGCGGAGAGGCCCATTGCAACCGCTCCGGAACGATCCATAGCAGCCTTGTCGACCAAGGTCACCTTCAGGCCATTCTTGTTGGCCCAATAGGAGGCCTCAACCGCTGCGCCGCATGCAGCCATACCACCACCACAAAGCAGGATATCAGTGGTTACTTCGACAGTTTCGAAATTCGCCATATCTATATACCTCCTAAGGATTACTTCTTGACTGTGGGCAACTCTTTGAGCCTGAGGGCTTCGGGCTCATTGTACAGGCACTGGCTGGCCAGGTCCGTTGTAACCTCACCGTAACCGCCATCAGGCTTCGCTGATCCTTCAGGAGTGGTCCGGATGGGGAACTTGAAGCGTTTGACCATGCCGCTGCGGAACTTGACTGTCCACATGATATCCTCGGAACCTCTCAAAGGCACAACCGAAGCGCCCATGGGGACGAAGTCCGCATAGCCTCTTACGTCGATCGCCTGCTGCGGACAAATTTTCACGCAGTTGTAGCACTCCCAGCACATTTCAGGAGCCCTATTCCAGGCTTTCATCTTCTCTTTGTCCAAAACCATCAAGTCATTGGGGCAGATGTACATGCAAGCAGTCTTGTCCTGTCCCTTGCATCCATCACATTTCTCCAGAATTACGAAACTTGGCATGAACCAACCTCCTAGTAAGTTTGAGCTTTTTTGTGAGTCCTGTAAAACTCATTGTCACGTTGCACCGATAAACGATTTGTCTGTAGCAGACTCCTCCTTTCTCTGATGGTCACTGTAGGCATAAGAACGACCTTTTGACTCCGAATGGATAAACCCGAAGCCCGGACGGAATTGTCATCTCGTTTTGTCCCTCCGCTTCCAAAACGCTTTTCCGTGATATGGGACCCCAAAGAAAGAGAACGACACTCGCATTTACCTTTCAGAAGACGTCGATTTATCCCAAACCACGCCGTGCAAAATGTTCTCTAGCAATAATGCGGACTTACCGCTCGGCCATCCCGCTAGCGACCGAGGCTCTAGCAAAAGAATACCGGATTCAATCAAATCCGGAGCGAGTTGTCAAGACCTTTTTTATCAAGTGTGATTAATTTTTCCATTAAAATGAGGAACGTATCTTCTTGCTACGCGGCATGCCCTGTGATAAATTTTTCCATTTGAGTCCCACAGAAACCCCAAAGGAGTCATCAATGGGCGATGTTGGAAGAAATGACCCCTGCCCTTGCGGCAGTGGCCTAAAATACAAGAAATGTTGCCTCCAGGAAGAAACCGACAATCCCGAAGACTTCGATCGCGTGGCTCAAGCGAGAACCTTCGGTTTCAAGGAAATGTCACAGGAAAACTGGTTGGAAGCCATCAACTCTTTTAAGTCCATACTGGACGAATCTCAAGATCCTCATGTGCTCTTGGAAGCGGTCGGCGCATGTTACGACGGTCTCGAAGACTATCTCATGGCCGCGGAGTACTTTGAGAAAGCACTGGCCATAGCTCCGGAAAGTCGCCGTGCTGCACTCCTTTACAGGCTTGGCGTGGCCAGGGCCTGCGGCAATCGTCCGGAAAAGGCAGCGGAATCCTTCAGGCAATGCCTGGAAACAGCTGACGATCCATCCCAAAAAAAACACCTCAATGAAATACTCCAAGAGCTGGACGAAATTCAAGCCGGAAATCGAACTCGTAACATTTTCTTGCTCCATGCACACCTTCAAAGGGCTTTCACCGAAATGGATGCGGAAAAGTATGAAGCTGCGGCAGCCAGACTGGAACGCATTCAAACCTTGGAACCCGACAATCCGGTTGTTTCGTACAATCTTGGAGTGGCCTATGCTTTTCTTAAGAGAGAAGAAGAGGCTTTGGCCCACTTCCAGCAAACTGTGGATATAAACCCGGAGTACGTCCAGGCATGGTATAACATGGGCCAAATCTGTATGATAAAGATGAAGGATTTTTCGAAAGCCCTCCATTGCTTCGACCGAGCAATAGCGATTCGCCCCGATTATGTAGGCGCCCACCACCAGAGGGGTGTAGTGCTGGAACTTCTTGGCGACCCGGAAAAGGCTCTGGAATGCTGGAAAAAAACGCTGGAACTCGACCCCGAAAACAAACAGGCCATGGAGAATATTAAGAGGCTCGGAGCTTCAACAAAGACGCAACCCGCCCAGTGAGGCCGAAACCTGAGTGGCGAGCCTCGAACAAGAATCGCCCAATATCTTGCCTCGCAGCACACGGTGACGCCCACCAGAAAAAAGCGAACGGCGTGAGTCGGTATTTTGAAAGGATTCGTGATGAAACTGAAAGATCAGACACAGGGACCGGAGCGATTGATGACATGGGACGATACCTTTTGCTTCAAGTGTCACCCCGGCATTGACTGCTTCAATTCCTGTTGCGCAAATGTGACCATTTTCCTTACCCCCATAGACGTGATGAGAATGAGAAAGGCCCTTGGAATTTCGTCCGAAGATTTCCTCGAGCGACACACCCATCGCCTTATTTCGCATCAGACCGGTCTCCCCGCTTTGGTCCTCAGAATGAGGGAGGATGAACGCAAAACCTGCTCGTTCGTAACGGAAAAAGGATGCTCCATTTACGAGAATCGACCTTATTCGTGTCGCTTGTATCCATTGGACACGGCGAACGGGGTGGAATTCAAATTAATTGTTGATCATGAAACCTGTCACGGTCTTAGAGAGTCAGAAGAATGGACTGTGGAAAGATGGAGAACCGAGCAGGGCTTACTGTACTATGACGATCCGGACCACAACCTAAAGGATGTCATGGCACCGGACCAGGTCTGGGAACAGAAGATTGCAGATCCCAGGGCGCAGGACATGTTCCTCATGGCACTCTATGACCTGGACAGATTCAGGGAATTCGTATTCAAGAGCAGCTTTCTTCAGAAATTCAAAATAGACGACGACATCCTGGAGAAAATCCGGGAAGACGATCTGGCCCTACTCTATTTCGGAATGCAGTGGCTTAGGTTTGTTTTCTTCGGCCAAAAGGGCTTCCTCAAGATAGATCGCGATTATCTTGAGAAGAAAAAGATAGAGGTCCTCGGAGGACAGAGGCAGAAAAAATGAAACGGATGTTTGCCATAGCAGTTATACTGATACTTGCGGCAATGGGTGGAATTTCAGCCGCTTCCGATGCTTCGGTTGATAATCACATAAGAGACCTGAAGAGCGACAATCCCGAGGTAAGGGCCAAGGCCGCTCATGAACTGGGTTGTGGGTGAAACAAGCCTGCGAGGGCGGTTCCGCCACTCGTGGAAGCTTTGAAAGATCCCGAACCCAAAGTGCGTCGTGAAGCAGCCGAGTCACTGGGCTTTTTCCCCCGGGACGGTCAAGCCGCCGTTCAGCCGCTTATTGGACTTCTTTCCGACGGCAGCGTCGAGGTACGCCGGTCGGCGATTCTCTCTTTGGGTAAGCTTGCAAAAGGCAACCCGAACGTCGAAGAGGCCTTGAAACGATTCGCCTCGGATGCGGACGCTCTAACCAAGCTGAACGCTCTCATCGGGCTGGCCTCGTTCGGCCACTTGGATGAGTCGTCCCTTCCGGTCCTGTTGGACGCAATCAACAACAAGGAAGAGTCGACAGCCAAGGCCGCCGGCCGCGTTTTGTCCCAGTTTGCGTCAGAGAAGCCGGACAAAGTCTTGCCCGGCGTGATGGTGGTGCTGGAGAAGAAGGAACAACCCGGATTCGTGAATGCCCTGCGGGTCCTGAGTCAAATGAAAACTCACGCGTTACCGGCTATTGAAAAGATTGCTTCCATGTACGATCTGGTCAAGCCTCAAGAACGCATAGAAATAGTTGACGCGCTAACAGCCATCGACGCGTCCGGGGACCACGCCATACCGGTCATAATCAAGGCCCTCAAGGAACCGGATCCTCTCGACAGAAAAGACGCTCTGACGGCGCTCTTACGATACAGACAGAAGCCGGACTTGTTCATGGATGCTCTCATCGGTTCGCTGAGTGACCCAGACGTAGAAAACAGGCTCCTGGTTATAGGTATTCTCAGAGGTCTCGGCCAGCAATCCGAAAAGGCCATTCCTGGGCTGATTACTCTCACCGACGACCAGGACATGCGGGTGCGAACAGCGGCAATCGGGGCCGTGAGCTCGTTTCGAAACTTGCCGCCACAGAGTGTGGACGCTCTCCAAAAATCCTTGAAAGACCAAGATTTCCGCGTGAGAATAGCTGCAGCTACAGCATTGGGCCGTCTCGCCAAGATCGACCGTGAAAAGTCCGTTGCTGCCTTACGGACCGCCCTGGAAACCGAAACCAACGACGGTGTGAAGAGGGCAATTTCGTCGGCCCTGGAGATGGCGCGAAAAAATACCCAATCTGTTACGCATTGAACCGATCCGTTTTTTTTTGTATGCGACCTCCGCGGTGATGACCGCTGTAATATTACGGATATTCGATAGGAACGACCATGACCAAAGAACACGATTCCGATGTGAGATTCCTCATGGGGAACGAAGCCATCGGACGGGGGATAATCGAAGCCGGCTGCAGCGTGGCTGCTGCTTATCCCGGCACTCCCTCATCGGAGGTACTGGAATCCCTCGTGCGATGGAAAAAGGAACTCGTTCATCCCATCTACCTTGAATGGTCAGTGAACGAGAAAGTGGCATTCGAGGTGGCCTATGGAGCATCCCTCGCAGGTGCCCGCGCGGTTGCCGCCATGAAGATGGTTGGGCTAAATGTTGCTTCTGACCCGTTCATGAGCGCGGCGTACCTGGGCGTGCGTGGCGGATTGGTCGTGGTGGTAGCAGATGATCCGGGCCCGCATTCCAGTCAAACGGAACAGGATAGCCGGTTTTTCGGGTGGTTTGCCAAGGTTCCCGTACTGGATCCCGGCACTCCCGCAGAAGCACTGGAAATGACGATTCGAGCATTTGAGCTTTCCGAAAAGTACCAGGTTCCTGTGATGCTCAGGCCGTGCCTTCGTGTTTGTCACGCGCGCCAGAACATTACCTTTGGAGTGCCGCTGCCAGTCGCAGACGTGGGCCCCTTCAAGAGAAACTGGACCCGCTGGGCCGCAATTCCTCGCTATCGGCTCGTATTGCACGGCGAACTCAATGAAAAGCTCAAGGCAATGAGCAAAGATGAGCCCCAGGCCAAGCCTGTTCTCATGTCCGGGACTCCGACAGCCTCAATGGCTTTGATAACTTCCGGGTCGGTTTCCTCACACGTGAAGGACGTAGTGGCGTCAGATGACCGTCTTGCAGATATTGCCGTTTACAAGGTTGACATGCCCTTCCCTGTAAATGTGGAAGCCCTTCAGGATATCGTGGACTCCCATGATAAGACACTGCTGATAGAAGAAACCTATCCAGTGCTGGAACTGCATATTCCCGACAGGCGCAAGGTCGTTGGTCGGCTGTCCGGCGATGTCCCATCTCAGGGGGAACTCACCCCGGAGGTGGTTGAAGATATTATCGTCGCTGCTGCCGGTAAGGAGTCTATTTCCCGCCAAGCGCCCAGCGTAAAACCGAGGCGGCCCTCCCTGTGTCCGGGTTGTCCGCACAGGCCCGCCTTCTATATGATACGCCAGGTCTTCGACAAGGCGGTGTACGCCGGCGACATTGGCTGCTATACCCTCGGGACGAATATGGGAGCAGTGGATACATGCCTTTGCATGGGAGCGTCCATAGGGATGGCCGGCGGGCTGATCCGTGCCCCCCATGAGACCGCTGACTCACGAGTAGTTGCTACTATCGGAGACTCCACTTTTTATCATGCCGGAGTTCCGGCCCTCATAAACGCAGTGCATACTCGAGCATCATTCGTGCTGGTGATCATGGACAACAACCTAGCGGCAATGACCGGCGGCCAACCGACTCCCGCTATGGATACGCTTGCCGACGGGTCGCGCGCTACGCCCATCAGTCTTGAGCGTGTTGTCCACGGCTGCGGGGTGGATTTCATGGAGGTTGTGGATCCTTACGATTACACGGGCATGCGAGAAGTCCTTGAAAAAGCCAACACGTACACATTTGAAGAAAACAAAGGCGTGTCCGTGGTCATAGCCAGGCGTCCATGCGTCCGGGCATCTCAGGCGGAACGCACTTCGTTGAGGTACGAGGTCGGTGAAGAGTGTGATCTGTGCATGAGCTGCATCACGGATCTTGAGTGTCCTGCGTTTCGTTTCGTCAAGGATCCCAAGGCTATGGTAATCGACGAGGATCAGTGCTCAGGATGCGGCTATTGCGTCAATACTTGTCCATCGAAGGCAGTGAGGCTTAAAGGTGTGTGACATGGTAGAACTTGTCTTATGCGGACGCGGCGGGCAGGGCATCGTTTTTCTGACTCGACAGATTGGCGATATAGTCTCTGCCAAAGGACTGAACGTCATTTCATCCGAAACCCACGGAATGGCCGTTCGCGGAGGCTCCATAAACAGTCATTTGAGGATTGGTCCCTTTTCTTCGCCTTTGATCAGGTACGGTCATGCGGATTTCCTTTTGTCCCTTGACCCGTCTGAAACAGGAAATAACAAGCATTACCTTAAGAGCGAGGGTCTCATCATCGAGAACTCAGTGCTCCCGGATGAACCAGGCGTCCGGCGAGTGGATGCGGCGCTTCTGGCAAGGAGAATGGGACGAATACAGCTGGAGAATGTGGTTCTCTTGGGGTTTGCATCGGCAATCGAGGGATTCCCTGTCTCGGCAGA
>JACRDE010000146.1 GCA_016212935.1 Desulfomonile tiedjei
ATTATGTTTCCAGGCTGCTTGCCAGTCCAATTGGTTCCGGACAGCACAGCACCTTCAAATGCGAAAAACTTTTTCCCCCTGGTGTTTGTTCGGCCCTGACTTGGGCCCGATCCGATTGCTCTTCGCACGAACATTTATTGCATGCACATTCTGTGCCATTATTAAACAGGGGGCTGCAGTGAGCAGATCAATAGAATGCGCAGATAACGGACCGTTTTTGCTGAGTATGTACATTCATTTTTCGATCCCGGGCGAGACCGCAATTGGCTCAATGCAGGATGGGCCCATTGAACTGGCGGGGTTTTTTTACCTGCTGTGTCTTAAGATCGCGCCAGAGGCGACTATCTTTACCAATGCTCCTTGTCCATGCCCAATCGTTTCATGTGCCGATACAAACAATCCCTCGAGATTCCAAGAATGCGAGCGGCTTCCCGCTTATTTCCTCGGCACTGTCTGAGCGCATTGGAACAGACCGATTTCACAACCTCGTCCATTATCTCACGGAGTTTGCGCCCGACCGAAAGATCGGGTTTCCAAGGGCTATCTTTGAATCCAGCTTCCCCGGGAACCAGGGCCAACTGAAAGGGGCCTGCTCCTGATAGAATCAGCGATCTCTCAATGACGTTCTTCAATTCTCTGACATTACCCGGCCAGTCGTAACTCATCAGCGCGCTCAGGACAGCGTCATCCATCCCAGGAACGACCTGACACTGCAGATCGGAGCACAATTCGAAAAGGAGGTCTTGTACCAGAGCAGGGATGTCCTCGCGGCGTTCACGGAGAGGTGGCACAGTTATAGAGATTACGTTGAGTCTATAGAACAAGTCTTTTCTAAATCTACCCGCATCGACCTCCTTCTTCAGAATTCTGTTAGTCGCCGCAATCAGTCGGGCATTTACGGACACACTTGTTTCTCCGCCAACCCTGGTGAACGTCCGCGTATCAAGGAAAGCCAGAAGTTTTGTCTGCAAAGCAAGGGACAGTTCACCAATTTCGTTCAGCAGCAATGTTCCGTCTTCAGCAAGCTCCAATAACCCACGCTTGCGATGAACCGCTCCGGTAAAAGCTCCCTTTTCATGACCGAAGAGCTCGGATTCTGCGAGCTCTGGGGCTATGGCCGCGCAATTGACGGAAAAGTAAGGCCCGTTGGCGCGAGTTGAGTGTTCGTGGATATACTTGGCCAGATGGTCTTTGCCAGTACCACTTTCCCCTGTGAGTAGAACCGTAACGTCTTTCCGGGCGGCAACGAATGCTTGACTTAGAACGTCCTGCATTACTTGCGAAGGGCATTCTTTCCTCTGCACGGCAGCATACCTGGTTCGCTTGGGGTCAGTGATGTCATCCTGGACGCCTTCAAGTATGGCTAGGATTGCCCGATAGCGCTCCTCAATTTCGTACATGAGTTTTTCCGCTTCGGTTTTTTTTTCACTCAGTCTCGACGCCGCTATCCTCAGGCTCAAGTTGGTAGCGAGTTCTCCAAGCAAATTGGTCTCGTACTCACCAAATGCTCCTTCATTTTCGGACCATATGGCCAGAGCGCCTATGACAGTGTTTTCCACAAAAAGGGGTAGAGCAATTACCGACTCATGGTTGCCATTCTTGGTGTTCGAATGGCGAGACGCGGGGGCAGTGACGACACTATTCAGAACGCACGCTTGTCCCGTCCTCACGGCTTGGCCCATCGGTCCGAGACCGCGTGCCTCATTTTCATTCCAGGATATCCAGATTTTACCGGGCATCTGAAAGAACGCCTTTACCCCGGCGTGGGCCATTATTTTGAAAGTCATTGGTTCGGAATGAAGGGCATATCCGACCCATGCCATTCGATATCCACCGATATCTACGATCGTACGGCATGCTTCTTCTATTAGACTCGACTCTTCGACTGTATTAGCCGTGCGGCGATTGAATTCATGAAGAATGTCGATCGGGCGGGGAGACGGAGCGCGGGGTACTTCTTTTGGCGTCTGCCTCAAAGATGCAGACTTGTCTTGAAACAACCGCCTTTTGGAGCCAAATGTCATGGGAGGCCTCCGGCCTAATTTTCAGTTGGCGCGCCTCCCACTCCAAAACAGGTTTCACCATTCCAACGATTGATTACCGACGAGGTAAACCAATAATTCCTTTTCGACGTCCACATTCAGTAATATAGTCATCCGCATTTCAAGCGCATGAAGTTAGCTGCGAAGCATAACTGTACACTTGGGACTGCTTCGAGCGAAAAACAAATTAGAAATAGACGCGATGCCGGAACGTGTCTACTGTAATCGTCGTTGCCCAAAAGGCCCTTGATTATTAGACAAGATTGGACGTGCCAATGTTCATTGACAGCCATTGCCACATCTTCACGCAACGTATAGTAGAGAATATGAAGGCAAGACCTACAATGGTCAGAGAACTGAAACTGAATGTTAACGATGCTGTCCCCAGGCTGGCTCCCAAGGCGCTGGAGGAATACGCTGAGGCAAACGGAATTGACCTGTGCTTACTTCTCCCGACAGCCGCACCTCACAAGGTCCAGACTGAAAACAACCGATTCATTGGTTTCACCAGAGACTTCCCCAGACTTCGCACCCTTGGGACCTTACATCCGATGATGCGAAATTTGTCTGATGAGATCCTGCGCGTGTTCGACCTTGGAATCCCAGGATTCAAGTTTTCGAGTTTTTCTCAGCGCTTTGACCTGTCATCGCCGGAAGTAGGGACCATGCTGGCTCAAGTCGAGCGCCTGGCACTGGCTCGAGGAATACGGCCGGTATTGGTATTTGACACCTTCGTCCGGGCAGACTTCTATTTTAGTGCTGACCCTGCTCACCTCACTACGCCTGCCAAACTGGGAGAACTTGTCCATCGCTATCCAGGGATCGTTTTCATCGGGGCCCATATGGGCGGCTTGTTGGCAGACTTCGATGAGTTGCGCCGTAGTCTGATTCCTACTCCGAATTTGTATCTGGACACCTCAAATGCGGCTCATACGCTCAAGGACGATCACTTCATCGAACTGCTGCGAAACTTTGGTCCTTCCAATGTTTTGTTCGGAACAGATTGGCCGTGGTTCGTCCATGTGGCAGAATCACGGAAAATCCGTTCGCTCCTCGTCAATGCTGGTTATGATGAATCGGATCAGGCTGCTGTTTTCGGGGGCAACGCTCTCAGGCTCTTTGGGTTTTGAGCCGGGACAGCTTCCATCGAATCGGAAATACTCCGTGGCTATTTGAATCCTCAACCGTCCAGCGGCATCCATAGCATATATAGACCATGGAGGTAATAGACATGTCGTACAAAAGACATCTGGAAGAATATCTGAAAGAGAGCCTTGAAAGTAGGCTTGAGAATCAGAAGAACCGCCCGGGTATGGAAGTATGGCCGGACGACGACGACGCTATGTGGGTGCTAAGACACAGCGATCCCTCGAGGGACATAATCTGCAGCACTCCGGAATTTAGTGATAGTGCCTTTTGTGGAACAGGTTTTCATTAGGCCGAATTCGCGGTGCAAACGATCACTAATGTTAGGGTCTCGCTTGCCCCTCAAGGTTAGCAGGCTTTTTTCTGCGGAATAGGTTTGTTAGCAGGAGTTTATGCCTAATGCTTCTGAGACACTGAAAAGGGAAACAAGGGCCCGAGAGAACCGGCGGCTATTTTTCAGCTCCTGCTGCCTTCAAAACGTCGACCACTTCGGATTTTCCTCTGTCCGACGCGAGCACTAATGCTGTTTTGCCTCGCTTTTCTTTTGCATTCACATCAGCGCCGTTCTGAAGGAGCAACTTCGCGATATCGGTCTTTCCTTCGTACGAGGCAATCATGAGTGCGGTCCCTCCGGAATTCTCTTGAGCATTAGGATATGCCCCTTTCTGCAGGAGCAGTTCCGCTATTTCTCGTGATCCTTGTGCCGCTGCATGCATCAGGGCTGTGAAACCTTCCTTATCTCTGGCGTTCACGTCAGCTCCGTATTGAATCAGCAATCTCACTGCCTCGGGCTTGCCCGCTCGGGTAGCCCATATTAGTTCGCCTGCGCCGATAATTCCCTTGGGATTCGGTTTTGCCCCGTGCTCGAGGAGTAGATTGATCATCTCCAAATCACCCTGGATCGAGGCGATAGTCAGAGCAGTTGCTCCCTTCTCGTCCACAGAATTGACCTCAGCCCCAGCCTGTAGGAGCAGCTTTGCAGCTTCGCTATGTCCCTGTGAGGCTGCGTCCATCAAGGGCGTGATGCCCTTGTTGCAGCTGGCGTTAATATCGGCCCCTTTTTCCAGTAGCAGCCGAACAATCTCAGTGTCGCCTCTACTTGCAGCAGCCATGAGTGCGGTGGATCCGTTGTCCGCCCTGGCGTTTACGTCGACGTCTGTCTTGAGAATGAGTACCGCCTCAGAGTCATTACGTTCCACAATAGCCTTTATCAGGTTCAGATCCTTCTGGCGTGAGCTGGAAATCAACGAACCGGCAACCATGGCCGCAACTCCGACTGCGGCAAGAATCAATAATTTCTTCTGCATTTCCTGAACTCCGTGAACAGAGTAATCTGAGTATGCTCCAGACAACTAAAACAGGCAAGGTCTATCGTGTGAGGTTCGCTATGGATGGTAAGTCGCAAGTGAGGAAGTTCTTCGGGAACTCTGCTCGAACCGGTTGAAGCAATGAAATGGACCCCGACTTCCTCCGAGATGACTGGTTCAAGCCTGTCCACTTGTGGTGCTACACCGGGATTTTCATGTTTCGTTATGACCGGCAGACCATGGTGGTTCATAGAAATCGCCAGGGATACCCCACGCCGCGGATTTTATTACAAGCAAAGCCGATTTTCCCCCCAGTTCACGGTCGGTCAACGCAATACCGTTCACAATTATGCAGCAGCAGCTCGGTCTTTTCTGCCAGGTCCACGATGCCGGGCCAGTTCCCCCCAACTATGTCCTGGGCATGGGCCAAGCTGTTGCGAAGCCTCTCCAAATGATCTAAGAAGCGCTTTCCGGATTTTGCGGAGTCAAGTCCGACCGCTTCGCGCAGTTCACTGTTCTTCAGGATTATGTCTCGCTTGTCGCAGAACTGAAGGCAGTCCAAGAGGTCGATCGCCTCGTTCCTACCGTGGCGCTCTGAAAGAATTTGTCGGGCCGATTCAAGTCTCTTTTCATTAAGATGGTTCTTCCACGATTCGTCCGGATAACTCTCGCGGATGATGCGTAACATCTGCATTTCGACCAGTGTCGTCAATCCGAACAGCCACATTCTAACAGGGGCTTTCTGTAGATCTCCGCGGGTCACGATTCCGCCCACGCGTCCGAGCACACGAACGAAGAGGCGAGGCGACTCGCGCATCAATATGAATGCTTCAACCAGGGGCTCAGTTTCGTCGATAAGATGCGAATCTGAGAAGCTTCTGATATGATCGGCCAAGAGGCCGCCATTCATGTCTTCTCTCTCCGCGTACCCGATCACCTGTCCTTGTCGCCTCACTCCGACGACGTCGTAATGATTGGTGGACATGAATGCCCCGATGTCGTAAGCCTTTGCTTCTTCGTCAAACGAGGTGAGATGCTCGGCGATATATCGCACGGATATGTTCCTGTGAAAGAGTTCTCGCAAATCCTGAGATGATGATTTTAGACATTTCATGACTTTGCACCCCACTTGGAGCGTAACTTCGAAACGGAATCACAGCCCCGATTGCTGTTCGCATATGGAATACCGGCCGGTAAAGGTAAAATACAGCCCTGATTCGATTACAGGTTCGCCGGTCATTTCAGCCCAGGCTCTTGTATAGGTAAGGACCTGAGGTTTGTACTTCTCGACCAGTTCGTCAAGCGGGCCGGAGAACCTGTCGGTCTTGTAGTCCACGATCACCCAGCCAGCCTCTTCCAAAAAGACGAGGTCAATTACTCCACGCAGTATTATGTCCGCGGAATCTGTCTCGATCAGTCGCTGAAAGGGTATTTCCACGTATTTGCGCCGTGCTTCCAGTGCTCGCTTCCAGATTTCCGAAGCCATGACCGAACGCACGGTGTCAACTGCGTCGTGTGCCAGATCCATTTCCAGCCCCTGTTCCGCTAGAGCGGACACAGCCAAACCTGACAAGTCCGCTGTCGGGTTCACTAATGTAGCCTGAAGTACCCGGTGGATCGCTGATCCCCACTCAGTGCCGTGCTCTCCTCCGGAAGATCTGGCCAGGGCTCCGGTGGATGAAATCATTTTGGCGCTAGCCACATCGTAAGTGGGAGCCGTGATTGTGCCCCAGAGATTAGGAATTGACTCAAGCGCCTCACGGACCGCTCGATCATCAAGCTCCAGCGGAGTTTCAGCCAGCTGAAGGCCATGCGGTGGACCTGTCAACTGTTGGGCGTCCTTAAGATATTTATCAAAGAAGTTCCAGGGATTCCTATTGTTGTATTTTTCCCTTTGGCTGATAATCAGCCTCGATCCTGCCCGTGTGGCTGCAACATAGTACAGTCTCTTTGCCTCCCCATCCTCGAATTTCTTTTCTTCCGCCTCGCGCGATTCCCAGTCCGAAGGCAAGGCGATAGTAGGCCGGACAAAACCCGCGGATGGAGCCTGCATCGCCATATACCCCATCACTTTGTCGCCCGAGCGATCAATGTTTATCTCAACGGTCTTGTTAGATCGATTTTCTCCTGTCGCATCGACAAGGAACACTATCGGGGCCTCCAAGCCCTTGACTTTATGGAGATTCATTACCTGGACAGCGCTCCCCTGGTGCGGTAAAGCGGGAATACCGTCATGTTGTTCCTGTGACTGAACCAGTTGCCCGAGATATGCCACCAGGTCGGAAATTGTCCAGGTCTCGACCATGGAGGTTCTGAGCAATTCCAGGGCCTTTCCGAAACTCCCGGCCCTGACGTTCCCACCCGGAGAGCAAGCTGCCATGACACTCAGCCCCAGATCTGCGGAAATTTTCTCTATTGCCGATATGACAGGCAGTCTTCTGAGCCACGTGGAATAATCTCTGAGACGACTGAATGCGTCGGAAAGGGCATCCCGATCCGTTGTATCCAATTCGCTTGGAATCTCAGAACGGAACGAGAACGCTCCTTTGGCCCTCTTGAACTCGTACAAGGCCGAATCGCTAATTCCGAAGACTTCGCTTCTCAATACAGCTACGAGAGCCACGGGATCGTGAGGGCGGGTGACCGCGCAAAGGCACATATGCAGCAGCGACAATTCCCTTAATTGATTCATGGAATTGCCACCCACAACCGCATGCGGAATCCGAAGCTCCTCCAACTTTGACGCGAAAATCCCGAGGTTTTTCTTGTAATGAGCGACCACAAGGAAATCGCCTGGTTCCACCGCTCTGGGCAACCCTGACTGCGTGACCAACGTGAGCTTGTTTCGGATTGCGTCATCAATGGTACGGGCGATCGTCACAGCCTCGTGTTCCCGAATATCCACAACTTCTTTGCCAATACGCAGGCACCTGAGATGGTCGTCGTCTTCCTGACCACCACCGGGTCTGCCAGGGAGCAGAGGAACGTAAACCGGTGCTTGCGGAGACGGACTTTCCGGGAATTGCTTCTCAAAGGATTTGTTTATCCAGCCGATGAGAGGGGGGACAGTTCGGAAATTGGCCTGGAGAGTTACCAGAAGGCCACCGCTGTCCACGATTATCTCTTTCACCTTGTTGTAAGTGACTATGTCTGCCCTTCGGAAGCGGTATATGGATTGTTTCGGATCTCCTACCACGAAAAGTGAGCCGTCCACCGGTTGGCATTGCTTCCAATCAGTTTGTGCGGGATCGCGTGCCGTGAGGAACATCATGACTTCGGCTTGAATCGGGTCTGTATCCTGGAACTCGTCAACCAGCAGGTGACTGAAGCGTTTCCTGAAATATTCTCTTATGTTGGACTTGTCTCGCAGGAGGTCTGCTGCTTTCATGAGCAGGTCCTGGTAATTCAGCATGGCGGATTCGGTACGGAGTCGATTGTACACTTCCAGGGCCGGTCGAATAGCCGCTAGGCATGCAGGATAACAGTATTTCCTCCAAGCAATTATGTGAGGCTGAAAAGCGGCCCTGTATTGCATCCATTGCTCTTTTTCCAGTTTTGGTAGCTTCTTGTCGCAATAGAGCCATTTTTCGGGCTTTGGGCTCGCTGTGGTGAAGGACTCCATGATGGAAACCAAATCCGCCGGGTGATCCAGATCTTTGTGTCGGACCAGACGGGAAACTCGTGAGATTTTTCTCATCAAGTCGTCGTAGTCCAAATAGTTATGGGGAAAATGCTGTTTCACTTCCTCCATGTGGTCGACGAATTCCAGCAACGTTTCCCTGGCCTCTTTGAAATCGGGCATTGGCGACTGATCGCAAGGCCATGCTTCAACGTCCGGATAATTTGCCAATCTGTGGAATGCGGGCGCAAGGTCTCCGATTTGTATTCCCAGTCCGCCGAGCTTTTTCAGGATCGGGTCGTTTGTAGCATGCAGTCTTGTGACGTGCTCGTTCCACGCCTGTCTCACAAGTCTAAGGTCCGTGCTCTCGTCGATCTCTTCAAATGACAGGTCAACTTTGGCTTCTACCGGACGTTCCCGCAAGAGTCTCGCGCAAAAGGAGTGTATGGTCCCTATGAAGCAACGATCCACCTGGGAAGATGCTTCTTCCAATGAATGTTTGTTGCGTTCCGGAGCATTCCGGCACCGAGACTCCAACTCTATCTGAAACCTGGAACGCAATTCCGCCGCGCTCTTGCGCGTGAAGGTGACCGCAGCAAGCTTTGATATGGGACATCTTCCAGTCTCGAGAAGCGCCGTCATGCGCTGGATCATGCTGGTGGTTTTGCCCGTTCCGGCTGCGGCTTCAACCAGCATGGATTTGTCTAATCGAGTGATTATCAAATCCCTCTGCTCTCTGTCCGGAGGATCGATCTTCAGCTTATTCACGGCTTCTAAGTTCCTTCATATGTTTCAATTGAGCATTGCACGAATTTTCCAGCTTTGTGACACTTGCAGCGGCTAAAGCCTCGACGTCGCCGCAAACCACTCTGTAGTCGCAGTAGCGGCAGTCGGACTCATGATCGTCGGTAGGAAGAAAACTGCCCTCTGCCATCAGATTACGCAAGCGCTGGAGAATAGCTGGGAATTCGGAAAGATCGGCTGGCTG
>JACRDE010000158.1 GCA_016212935.1 Desulfomonile tiedjei
AACCGCCGTCAACACAAAGGATCTGACCGGTTATGTAGTCCGAGTCCGTGGACGCAAGAAAGACGAACGCGGGGCTAATATCTTCAGATTTTCCGAAACGTTTCAAAAGTATGCGATTCATGTAGATCTCTTTCAGCTTTTCATCCGATCGGATTTTTTCGGTCATATCGGTTTCCACTATTCCAAGAGATATCACGTTTGCACACACATTGAACCTGGCCAACTCCCGAGCCACACTCTTGGTGAAACTCAGGATCCCTCCCTTCGCGGCTGAATAGTTCACCTGCCCCACAGTACCTACCATCCCGGCCACAGAGCTCACGTTTATCACTTTCCCGTAGTTCTGCTCTTTGAAATACTTGAATGCCGCCTGAACGCAAAGAAACGGCCCTTTCAGGTGCGCGTTCAGCACCGCATCCCACTCCTCTTCGGCCATTTTGTGAAGCATGGCGGGTCGAGTGAACCCCGCATTGTTTACGACAATGTCCAATCGTCCAAAATTCTCTTTGGCCGCAGCCATCATGGCTTCGACCTCAGACTTTACAGCGACGTCAGCCTTTACCGCAATGGACCTTCGTCCCATGGAACGGATTTGCTCCACAGCTTCCAGGGCGGGGCCCTCGCTGGAGCTGTAATTGATCAGAACGTCCGCGCCTTCTTGGGCATAAGCCAACGCTACGTTGCGCCCCACACCTCTACTGCTTCCAGTAACCACCGCCGCTCTACCGGCCAGTCTCATGATGCCTCCTTGCCATTCTGTGGACTTCGAACCCGCGAGTTCGTCTCGCTGGGAATATTCAGTCATTCATCAAGGGCTTTCCTCAAAGACACTTCGAGGAAATCATAGCCTCTTGAAGTAACGAGAGAACCGTATTTGCCGGATGAGTCTATCAGGGGAAAAGCAAAAAAAAAAGCCCCGAGAGGGACTCGGGGCGTGAAAGGAGGTATGGATATGGGTTATCGTGCTTTCGTGCGATCCGCACGTACTCACCGCACGGGCTGCCATGATGCGGAATTCATCTGAGATATGCGGAATTCGCGTTCACATAACCCCTGAACCGTAAGACAGATCCTTGCAAGAAAGGTTCCTTAATTCTTCGGCAGGCTATCCTTTTTTATCATCAACCTTTTCAGTAAGTTAGGAGGTCCTGCTCGGTCGATCTCAAAAAAGCTCTTTAGTGCCCAAATTCCTGGCGTTGTAGACAACGGATTACTATTACTACCTTTTTCAGCAGCATCCCTGAAACACGTTTCCTCGGACCGCTTCCCTTCACGAGCTGGACCTGAAACCCGAATGGACCAGCATGGCCCGTTGGCGCGCACGGCCCCGTTAAGGTGTGTACACGATCACAATAAGCTTGGAATGCTTGGTGCTCAGGTTTTTCAGGTTGTGCCTGTTTCCCGAATTGAAATGCAGGCTTGCGCCCTTCTTGAGTTCGTGCACTTCGTCCTCAACCTCGATCTGAACGCGACCATCCAGCACGTACACGAACTCCTCGCCTTCATGCTGGTACGCGACCATTTCGTGCTCTTTTTTGGGATCCAGCGTGACCAGATATGCCCAGAGATGTTTGTCTTCCGCATCCGGGGTGAGACTCTGGTATGAATAGGCCTTGGTCCTCTTCCTATGGCTCTGTCTGCGCTGTTCCTTCTTTTCTTCCGCAAGCAACGTCGAAGAATCGACTGCAAGTGCCCGGGAAATCTGTATAAGTGTTCCAACAGGAGGCGAGACCTTTCCTTCCTCGATTTCCTTCAGATATTCGGGGTCAAACCCTATCCTTTGAGCGAATTGGCTCAGATCCAGATTCTGGCTTTCCCTCATCTTTCGGATTCTCTCTCCGAGACTCTGTGCCTTTGCTGGTTTTCTGGGCATTATGCGTCTCCTGTGATTTGTTCGCGTGAATTCTCGTTTCTCGAAGCCATCCCGGGAGGTGCGCGGAGGCGACGTCTGCCTCCTTTCACCCAGAATGGGTTATTGAACGCATTCTCAGTAAGTGTCGGGAAGCTTTCTGCCTTTATACTTGGTCAGTTCCCTGGCAATAACGACCCTCTGAATCTGGTTCGTTCCCTCGAAAATCTGTGCTACCTTTGCGAATCGCATATACATTTCAACCGGATAGGACTTCATGTAACCGTATCCGCCTAGTATTTGAACCGCTTCAGTGGTTACTCGCATGGCCGTGTCTGTAGCAAATCTTTTACCCATGGCTGCCTCCATGACGCAGGGTTCGCCATGATCCATCATAGATGCAGCGCGGTAAACCAGTAATCTTGACGCCTCTATTTCCGTGGCAAGATCCGCGAGCAAGAACTGCAGCCCCTGGAATGAGACAATCGGACGCCCGAATTGTTGACGCTTGTGTGCGTACGCGAGCGCGTAGTCAAACGCCTGCTGCGCCAACCCTGTAGAACACGCGCCGATGCTGACTCTGCCTCCATTCAGAGCTGTCAGAGCCATGTTAAAGCCTTTACCTTCTTCGCCCAGGAGATTCTCCCTGGGGACGAAGCAATCATTGAAATGCAGTTCAGTTGTGGGAGAGGCGTTCAGGCCCATTTTAGGCTCGTGGGGTCCAAAGCTGAATCCAGCGGTGCCTTTTTCAACTACTATGGCGCTTATCCCTTTTTGTTTTTGGGCTTCATCGGTTCTGACCATGACCGCGTACACATCCGCAACTTCTCCGCTGGTCACGTAAAGTTTCGTTCCGTTCACAAGGTAGCCACTACCTGTCTTCACTGCGGTGGTCTGCAGGTTTGCAGCATCGGAACCAGCCTCTCCCTCGGTCAAAGAATACGCAGCGAGTTTCTCCCCGAGAGCAAGAGGCTTGACCCATCGCTCCTTCTGTTCTTCGTTACCGTAGTGATATATAAGGTTCGTGACCATGTTGTGGACACTCAGGTAGACCGCAGTGGCGAAACAGCCTTTGGCCAGCTCCTCGAATATGACCGCAGCGGTGAGTCGTCCAACGCCGGTTCCGCCGTAGTTTTCCGGAACATAAAGCCCCGTGAAATCAAGCTGGCCCATCTTGTTGAAAACTTTGCGCGAAAATGTGGCTGACTCTTCCCATTCCCTTGCGTTGGGAGCGAGTTCCTTTGCGGCAAAATCCCGAGCGGCCTTCCTGATGAGGCGCTGTTCGTCATTGAGCTTGAATTCCATTGAAAAATCTCCAGTTCTCTGGAACTAGCAGAATCTGTGAATTGCCTCCAGGTCCGGTTTTGATTCAGATTTCTCGAAAGGAGAGTCGTCATCCGAATGAGGAAAAGAAACTCCGGCCCCACTTATTAACGAATTTCCCCGCAGTAATTATCCGGTCAGAGGTGAATCAGTCAATGAAAATCAAAATGCTCAGGATATTTTGCTGGTCGAGATGCCGCCGTTCCAATTATTGATTATGAAGAACACGTCTTTCCGCCAGCGTTCGATCTTGCGGATGGCCTCTGCTTCCCATGGTAACCAGGTTGATCTCTTTTTAATGCGGATGGATGCTTCCAGCTCAGCGGGAACCGGAGCGAATAGCAATTCGGTATCTATCGACTGTTTCAGGTAATCATTCAGTATTTTTATTTGCCTGCGGTTAAGCTTGCCTCTTACCTCGCAGAATCTCTTTTGTCCAAGGTGCTCTAGCTCGTTGGCCGCAGAGTCGTTCTTGTCTCTGCAATTGATGAGTTCACTTAGGAATCTGTAATTTTCTCTAAATTCAGAGGGAATGCTGGACAGATCGGTATCCTGCGTGTCGCCGTAGGGTTTCATGCTTGCTCCAGAGTTTTTCAACGGGTACGTCGATCTGGCTGCTATCGACAGTTGCCTGTGGGATCAGGCGTGGGGGATGGCGTAGCACCTTGGCAGGATATTGTCAAGTTATGGTTTTATATTTTATTATAACACGTTGTTTTAATTAAATAACAATCTTTCCATCGCTATTTTTGTGTCCCTGACTGCCTATAAAGGTCCTTATGCTTCTTGAGAACTTCGGGGTCTATTTGGATCTGTCCCTTATGCTTTTCCTGGAATTCCTCCAGGTTCTTTTTCTCCTCATAGGAAAACACCCAGGTCTCGATTGCGCCGACGATTCGCTCACCATGCGGTAGCTCGCGCACAAAGGCGACTCCGCTCATCACTGTGGGCTGGTTTGTTCGCTGACCATGGATGAAGCAACCGAGAATGATACCTATGCCCGCCATGAGACCGAACCAAACAATGTACTTTGTTGCTCGTAACATTTGTGTCTCCGTGCCCGTGCGTGCCCCGCGGACTCAGCAATAGATTATCGCAGTGCATGCGATCAACCACGTTGTCACGCAAAATAAGAGGGGTGCGTCCGTCAGAAGAAGTTCTGTCGGCGAGCCGCCGTCCTCCTTGTGGTATATGAGGAATAGATACCTGAAGATCCCGTAAGTGACAAGCGGGATAGTCCAGGCCAGTTTTTCAGATTCAACTCCGTGAGCCGGGTTGCCCCGGACCGAATACAGACAGTAGAAAATGAAGGTGGAAGTGGTGGCCACTTGAACGAGTTGATCCAGCAGGGCCACATTGTAGTCCTCCAGCACGGGCCTATGGGAACTAGCGTCATCCGATAGAATCATAACCTCATGCCTGCGTTTGCCCAGGGCAAGAAAAATGGCCACAGAGAAAGTGCACAGTATCAACCAGCTGGACACGGCCACGCTCAGGACAACAGCGCCTCCAAGGACTCGAATCAGAAATCCTGCAGAAATGGTGAGCACATCTACGATAACAAGATCCTTGAGCTTCAGCGAATAGCACACATGAATTACGAGGTAAATCACAAGAAAAAGGTAGCCCAAGGGTGGCACATTCGCGATTGCTGCCACAAGAAACAGAGCCGCAATCAGCATGACCATCACGCTCAGGGCAGCGACAGGCGCTATTTTTCCGGATGCCAGGGGACGGTGTTTCTTTCGTGGATGTACCTTGTCCTGTTCCATGTCCATGTAGTCATTGAAGATGTATGTGGCCGAGGAAGCAAAGCAAAAGGCAACCAGCATAGCAGCCGCTTTCGTTGCGTCCTCCCAATGGAATAGCCTTCCGCTGAAGATCAGGGGCATCAAGACAAACCCGTTCTTGATCCATTGGGTCGGTCTCATCAACTTGATGGCGGGCATTATAGGTATCATAGGGTGATAACTTCCGGTAATTGCGTTTTCAGTTGAAGGTCATTATCTATCACAATGTTTTTTACATGTAAATTGAAACCGGCTCTCAGTCCTGAGTGTCGACGCTGATCCGGGCCGGGGGACTTGGTTATCAGTGAGGAATGCGTTATTCTTTCTTCGGAAGGAGACTCCCGAATGATGACATTGGAGCAGGCAATTCATGAAGAGAATCGTCGTATTCGATTTCTAAGGATTATATCGGACCTTTTGGTTCAACTTTTGATGAGCGGCCGCGTTTCCATGTCAGAAGCGGATTCAATAATTGGCGGTGTAAGAGACTTTGCCATGGGGCTTTTCCCAGGCAAGGAACCGGTGTTCGATCTTATTTACATGCCGCGTTTTAGAAGGGCGCTTATGGAATCAGGAGCATATGAGGATGTTCCCACGCTCAAAGTTCTCGAAGGTGGTAGAAGCATTCTCGGTGATGTGGAAAGTCGAAATTGAACTTTGACCAAAAGCTTCACCGCTTTGCTGCAATCTTGATTTAGGAGGGTGAAATGACTGATATGGATTTAATGAAGAATTTGACTCAGAAGGGTGACACGAAGATCATCCTCCTGGTTATGGACGGCCTTGGGGGACTACCTCGTGAAATGGGCGGTCCTACGGAACTGGAAGCCGCATTCACTCCTCACCTCGACCGCCTGGCCAGAGAA
This sequence comes from Desulfomonile tiedjei, assembly GCA_016212935.1. GTDB lineage: Bacteria > Desulfobacterota > Desulfomonilia > Desulfomonilales > Desulfomonilaceae > Desulfomonile > Desulfomonile tiedjei_A. Next base: position 5,829 of record JACRDE010000158.1, read on the forward strand.
GGTATGGTGGGGCTCATGCATCCAGTTGGCATAGGTATTTCGCCGGGCAGTGGACCCGGGCACATGGGCCTTTTCGGTTACGATCCCCTGAAATCTCTGATAGGGAGAGGCGTTCTTGAAGCAGTGGGAATCGGCCTCGCCTTGTCTGACAACGATGTTGCAGCGCGGGGGAATTTCTGCACCGTCGATCAGAACGGCTTGATCACGGACCGACGAGCAGGAAGGATCTCGACCGAAGAGTGCGCCCGAATGGTAAGCCTGATTGAGGACATCACCCTCCCTGGAGTGGAATTGATAGTCAAGCCCGTCAGGGACTACAGATTCGCCCTTATCCTGAGAAGTCCGGGGCTGTCACAGAATCTGAATGAGACGGACCCGCAGAAGACGGGCCTAAAGCCA
>JACRDE010000159.1 GCA_016212935.1 Desulfomonile tiedjei
TGACGAAAGCGGGGAATTCAATCGAGACGTGGAAGCGCTCTGCTGGGATCTAGGCCTTTTGACTCTGGTTCTCCCGGCCGAGTTCGGGGGATTGGAAAAAAACTCCGGCACTGCTCTGTGCATCGCCGTGGAAGAAATCGCCCGCTTCTGTGCGTCGTCGGCATTGCTGCTGATCATTCAGGCTGTAGGATCTTTCCCTATCGTTCACGGTGCATCACCGCAAATCAGGGAGGGATTACTGTCCAGGATTCGAGATAACCGTGAACTTGTGGCTTATCTGGTGACAGAGCCCTCCGGCGGATCCGACGTGGCAGGAATGACGACCACTGCCACAAAGGACGGCAACGAATACGTCATCAATGGAGCGAAATGCTTCGCGACCAACGGAGGCGTGGCTTCGCTTTACTCGGTCTTGGCTCGGACTTCCCGAGAGGAAGGCCACAAGGGTCTGTCATTCTTCCTCGTGGAACGTGACCGGCCTGGCCTGCAGGTAGGAAGGAGAGAGAACAAGCTCGGCCAGCGCGGGTCCAATACCACCGAGGTTTTCCTGGACAACGTAAGAGTGCCTGCTGTCAATCTCCTCGGAGAAGAAGGGGGTGGCTTTCGTCTGGCCATGAAAGATTTCGATATGTCCAGGCCGGCCATAGCTGCTCAGGCCCTGGGGATCGCCCAAGGAGCATTCGAGACTATGGTGAAATATTCGACGGAGCGGCGAGCCTTTGGGAAGTTCATTGCGGAACACCAGATGATCCAGGCCATTCTCGCGGACTCCGCAACGCTGATCGAGGCCGGCCGCGGTCTGGTTTATCGCGCCGCGGCGCTCTATGACGAAGGCAAACGGAACACCAAGATCGCCTCGATGGCTAAGTGCCTGGCAAGCGACGCAGCAATGAAGATCACCACCGATGCTGTTCAGGTTCTGGGAGGATACGGGTACACAAAGGATTTTCAGGTAGAACGGATGTTCAGAGACGCAAAACTCACCCAAATTTTCGAAGGAACCAATCAGATTCAGCGAATCGTCATTGCTCGGGAAATCCTGAACGAGGTCGGTTTTACCATTTGATACGAACTACCATGGCGGAAAGCGCCACGAAACATGAAAACGTCTCAAGGACCGGCATCTTACAGGTCATTCTGGGTCTTTACAGGAATGAGCGTTCAAGCGAGTAGCAATTGAAAATCCCAAAGGTTGGAGTCTCTGGCAAGCTTCCTCGACCAGCGGTGGAACAGCCTATCTTCCCCTCAGAATCCCGCACGAAACCACCAACGAGCCGGTTGTCAACAGATGGAATTAGCCTGCTAACAACCGTCAATCTAGTTCCCTGATGGATTTACCCATCTGCATGAAGGTCTCTTTCGTTTTAATCTCGGTATTACTGAGACGGCGTGATATTTCGAGAGCAGTGGCCAGACCAGCCTTAATGGCTTTCCTGAAAAAACTCTGAAGTCCCCGTGGGGTCAAGTCGTATTTTGCCATTATAGAATCGTCATCCATACCCGATCTCATATCGGCCAACAATTGGTGTGCATTCACCTTTCGTTTGACCTTTGAGTCCCTTACTTGATCTCTGGCTATTATGCCCACTGCCATTGACCTGTAAGAAGCAAATTTCTCACTGGACAGGCTATACTTGCGCTGAAGATTTGCATCGGTCATCCCAGCCTTAATGTCGGCCATAAACTCTTCTACCCGGTTTTTTTGCTTGGTCATTGTTTCGCCTTATCGCCTTTTTCTCCGTGGGTACTATACACAACCTCATAACCATTCAAAAATAGACGAGTGTTTTGTAATTATATCGAATCGTTAATAATTAAGCAACGAGAAATCTTCAGTTGGCTATCAGGCAAGCACGGTCTGCGATGGGTACACGGCTACAAAAGCGCCTCATACGAATTCGCATTCAAATCAGTAAGATTGGGGGAATCTTCTTTGGCAAAGAATGTTCCCCCAGACCCCTTCCAAGAAACTCTAACACTGGCCGGAATCCATATTTCTCGCTGAGAAATGTGATTCCGGCGAATGCTGGAAGTTCTTGAAGTGGGGTTCGGGGAGGAACTTCTTTCAAGAAGGTCCTCCCCGATTCTTCCTTGTTTGAATGCGAACTGGTATCAGCAATCGAAATCTGCAAACAGGCTGGAATTTCAAATACTGCGTTCCATCCGAACCTTGCGACTTGCGAATTCTAGTCGAGTCCCGGTTTATGTGGCCAGGATATTCGGCCTGAGTTTCTCGCAAGTTTTCGCAGCACGACATAAAACACCGGCGTCAGGAAAAGCCCGAAAAGAGTGACACCCAGCATGCCGGCGAAGACAGCGGTACCCACTACCTGCCGCATTTCTGAGCCAGGCCCACGGGCTGTCACTAGGGGAATGACTCCCAGAATGAAGGCGAATGCGGTCATCAGAATCGGCCGCAACCGCAGACGACAGGCTTCAACAACTGCGGCGAACCTGTCGCTGCCCTTGTCCTCCTCTGCTTTCGCGAACTGAACAATCAGAATCGCATTCTTGCAAGCCAGCGCCACGAGCACCAAAAAGCCAATTTGGGTAAGAACGTTGTTTTCCATGCCACGCAACCCAATACCTGCAAGAGCGCATAGCACGGACATAGGGACGATCAAGATCACTGCCAATGGTAACGACCAGCTCTCATACTGCGCTGAGAGAGTGAGGAAAGCGAAGAGCACGCATAAGGGAAAAATGTACATCGCAACATTTCCCGCCAGCTTCTGCTGAAAAGCGAGATCGGTCCATTCGACTGCGAGTCCATCCGGTAAAATTTGGCCTGCTAATCTCTCCATTTTATCGAGAGCTTGACCGGAACTGAACCCCGGTCGCATGTCTCCGTTGACATCAGCAGCCGGATACAAGTTGTAGCGAATCACGCGATCCGGTCCGGTGGCGTCGCGAACTTCCGCAATGGAGCCCAGCGGGACAGTTGAGCCATTGGTGCTGCGGGTTTTCAATCTCGAGATGTCACGGGCATCGCTACGGTATCCTGTATCCGCCTGCGCAGTCACCCGATAGATTCTCCCCAATAGATTGAAATCATTTACATAGGTGGATCCTAGATAAATCTGCAGGGTATCGAAGACATTTTCCAGCGGAACATCCAGCATCTTTGCTTTGACACGATCAATGTCCATGTAGAGCTGAGGAGCGTTTGCGCGGAAAGTGGAGAACACTTGCACAAGCTCGGGCTGCTGATTTGCAGCCGTGACGATGTCAGTCGCGGCAGTCTGCAGGGCTCTAGGCCCGACACCCGAGCGGTCCTGGACCTGCATCCTAAAGCCGCCCCCTGTGCCGATCCCGCGGACAGGTGGTGGTGGAATGGCCACAATGAATGCTTCCCGAATCTCCGAAAGCTTCCGGCGAAGATCAGCGAGGATCACCTCCATGGAAAGCCCCTTGTCCGCTCGAACGAACGGATCATCAAGCCGCGTGAAAATTGCTCCCGCATTCGAACTGTTGGTTCGTGTGGCCCCTGAAAAGCCCGCGAATGAAACGACCCCTGTGATTCCAGGTACCTCGCGGGCCAAATCTGCGGCCTTCCGTACCACCTCGTCAGTGCGGCTTAGTGATGCGCCGTCTGGGAGTTGAATGCTAACTATGAGATAACCCTGGTCTTGCTGCGGAATGAACCCGATAGGAACACGCTGGAGGGTCCAGTACGTCAAAAGGATCAGCCCGCCGTAAACTAGCAGAGACACTGTGGCGACCCGCGTAATGCGCCCGATTGCCCGACTGTAAAGGTCTCTCGAAAATCCGAATCCTGAGTTGAATCCTCGAAAGAACCAGCCGAAGAGGCTTCCATATGACCGCTGAACTCGACCAGTGGCTGCCACCTTCGGACGGAGCAACATTGCGGACATGGCCGGGCTCAGCGTAAGAGAAACTACGAGAGATATAGCCGTAGAAACAGAAAGGGTCAGAGCGAACTGTCGGTAGAATTGCCCGCTGATACCTCCCAGAAAAGCGGTGGGGACAAAAACGGCCACCAACACGAGTGCGGTGGAAATCAACGCAGATGCGACTTCATCCATCGCACGATGTGTGGCTTCTTTCGGAGGGAGACCCTCTTCAATATTGCGTTCGACGTTTTCGACGACCACAATGGCATCATCGACCACGATCCCGATGGCCAGCACAAGTCCGAAAAGCGACAAGTTATTCAGAGAAAAGCCCAGCAGGCGCATCACAAAGAATGTGCCGACGAGCGACACAGGAATTGCCGCCAGCGGGATGACCGTAGCACGCCAACTCTGCAGAAATACGAAAATAACCAGTGTTACCAGGAGAGAGGCTTCTATAAGTGTCGTATAAACCGCTTTGATAGATTGGGCCACGAAGACCGTGGGATTGTAGACGACTCGATACTCGAGTCCGTGAGGGAATTTTTGGCTCAGCTCTCTCATCGTGCCCAAAATTCGATCGGCAGTGGCGATCGCATTCGAGCCGGGGCGTTGAAAGACGAGCATGGCCACGGCAGTTTGGCCGTCAAGGTAGCTGTTCACCCCATAATCTCTCGCGCCGAGTTCCACCCGTGCGACATCCCGTACCCGCACCAGACGGCCTCCCTCCCCAGATTTCAGTACGACCTCGGCAAATTCATCCGGTTCCTCCAATCGACCCTGGGTTTTGATCGCCGTCTGGAAGGCTATTTTCGGATCCATCGGCGGCTGACCTATCATGCCGGCCGCTATATCCACATTCTGCGCTCTAATGGCCCGTACCACGTCACTGGCCGTGAGGTTAAGTTCCGCGAGCTTATCTGGTTGCAACCAGACGCGCATACTGTATTCGCGAGCACCGAACAGGAGGATGTCTCCCACGCCTTCCAGTCGCGCAAGCACGTCACGGACGTGGAGGTACGCGTAATTACCGATATAGATCTGATCCAGCGAGGCATCGGGCGAAATGAAATGTACGACAAGCAGAAGATCCGGCGAACTCTTCGTGGTTGTTACGCCGATGCGACGAACGTCTTCAGGCAACCGGGCCTCGGCAGTGGCGACCCGGTTTTGCACCAGCACTTGCGCTTTATCAAGGTCGGTCCCCAGTTTGAAAGTCACCGTGAGTCGCATCTCACCATCAGGCGTGGATTGAGACTCCATGTAGAGCATGTCCTCAACACCGTTGATCTCTTGCTCCAGTGGCGTGGCAACCGTCTCGGCGATACTCTCGGGGGTGGCGCCCGGATAATTGGCCCGGACAACAATGGTGGGCGGGACGACTTCCGGGTATTGGGCAACCGGAAGTCCAAAATAGGAGACAGCGCCCAACAGTACAATCACAACTGAGACAACTGTTGCAAATATAGGGCGATCAATGAAGAAGTGTGGGAGCTGCATTTCTCATTCTCAATCTGGCTTAAGAGTTGCCGAGCACGCAACGAGCTTACCCTCCACTGTAGAGAGAATGTTTCGTACCTTGTTCCCTCAGCAGCGTCTCGTATTCCTTCGGTACCCAGTCTGTATTCTTGACCCTGATCTGTTCCTCTTCGGGATTCACCCGAACTCCCGGCCGTATCCGCTGAATTCCGTTGATGACAATGCGTTCGTCCGCTGCGAGACCTTCTCTAATTACCCGAAACTCCTCCTGCCGGGGACCTACTTGCACAAAGCGACGATCAACGGCGTTTTCTTCCGCGATGACGTACACGAACTTTCTGGTTTGGTCGCTTCCAATGGCCTCCTCAGGTACTAGAAGGGCCCTGATCATCTCACTGCCGGGCACTTTTACGCGTGCAAACAATCCGGGAGTCAGGGCAAGATCGGAATTGGGGAATATACCTCTTATACGCATTGTCCCGGTGTTCGGATCGATGCGATTATCGATGAAATCAATATGTCCCCTGTGCGGGAAGCCCTCTTCATCGGCAAGTCCAAGGTACAATGGAATTCCTGCATCTGGACGGTTGGGACGCTTTCCCTCGCGGCCCAACCGTGAATATTTGAGGTACGTGCGTTCGTCGGAATCGAAGTAGCAATAGATAGGGTCCAGAGAGACAACTGTCGTCAGGAGAGTGGCTTGCGCAGTGCCCCCGTTAATGAGATTTCCCTCGGTAACAAAGAGCCGGCTTATTCTTCCGGTGATGGGGGACCTTACCTCGGTGAATTCCACATTCAGGCGGGCTGTTTCCACAGCGGCCCTGGCAGCGCGCAGATCCGCATCAGATTGTCGCTCTTCTGCTGCCCGTTCATCATAAGCATCTTGAGAGATCGAAGCAGTCGCCAGAAGCTCGCGGGATCGCTGGAGCCTGATGGTCGCAAGTTCATGTCTGGCCTGAGCCCGAGCACGCTCACCTTCGGCACGCTCAAGTTCAGCAACAAAAGGCCGAGGGTCGATGACGAACAGCAAATCCCCTTTCTTAACCACTGCTCCTTGCGAGAAGTGGACTGATTGAAGATACCCGCTCACTCGTGACCTGATTTCGACCGTCTCAACAGCATCAAGCCGCCCTGTGAAGCTGTCCCATTCAATCATCTCCACATTGAGGGGTTTCCCTACCGTAACTTTCGGGGCAATCGGCTGAGCGACCGGACTTGCCTTGTCGCACCCCATCACGAGAAGAAACACAAGAGAAATGGCCGCAAACTGAAACAGGACATCCGGTTTGCCGTGGTTTATCTGTACAGTTATCTTCGCTTGGTTCACGCGACTTACTCCCGACCTGTTAAGGAGTCCCAACTCAGTCCTTATTGCTGGGGCTGGAAAGCAAGATTTTTGTTTTACACGGAAGGACCGGAGAATTCCTCAAGATCCAATCACTATCATCAAGTCCTGCCCTTCACTGCGGCACAGCTGGCTCAACATTTCGCTATGGCTCAAATCGTGCCGTCCAGCGTATTATCCAGTTGATTGTACGATAGACACGCCCTTAATGGTGGGCAAGCTGGGATGATTGAAGTGTACCTTTTTGTCAAGGCAAGAGATGACAGTTCTTAAGGTGGGGACGTGCGCCCCTTCGTCTCATCTGTTGGCGGGTCATTCATCAAGGAAACGTAGAGAATATTTGTGTGGGAAAACGATTCGAACTGCAGATCTTTGGACTCAGGCCACTCTGTAGAAGAGAGGACTTTATTTATCGAGTTCTTCTTTCAACTCCTGCTTCAATCTCTCAAAGAGTTCCGGCCTATGCTTCCATTCATTACCGGATTTTTGTTCAAAATCCTCTGTATAATTTTGTGATTGTGCTTGTATGTGGACACCGGGGACTCGACAGGGGAGTTCGCTGCACGAGTGGGGCACAACCATCGCGAGCGCTCGGTTTGTCTCGTCCCCCAAACGCATCGAGGCGCTCGGTTTGATCCTGGTACTTGCGTTGATGGTCTGGAGTCTGACGGAAGGGACCATGCGTATGTCCCTTCGTGAGCGTGCCTTGAAGATCAAGGGATCAGTGACAGTTGACTTAGGAATCAAGCTCGGAGGCGCTGCGGTGAATCGATATGGCCGCCGCAATGCTCCAAGATCTGATCTGAGTCGTCGTTTAGCCCCAGAGACTTCATGTAATGCTTTAGCGAGTGCCGAGAAATTCCCAACAGCCTGGCAGCGTCTTCTCGGCATCCCCCGGAGCGGCGCAAAGCCTCGTTGACAAGTGAGGCCTTCAGCTCCCGAGTCACCTCGTTAAGTGATCGATCGCTGGGAAAAGAAAGGTTGAACGACCACTCATCAACTGAGTGCTTCAGGCCCAGATCCGGCGCAGAAATGATTTTGGAACTGGAGACTATTAGTGCTCTTTCCAATACGTTTCGCAATTCCCTGACGTTTCCTGGCCAACTGTAATTCATCAAGGCATTCATGGCCGACTGATCGAGTTCAGGGGAGTTCGTGAGCTGTGCATCCAAACGCAGCTTGGACATGATTTCTTCCACAAGAATGGGGATGTCTTCCCTCCTGCGTCGCAGCGGGGGCATGATTATCGAAACCACATTCAATCGATAGAAGAGATCCTGTCTGAACCTGCCCGTTTCAACCTCCTTCTCCAGGTCCCTGTTCGTCGCTGCAATCAGTCTGGCGTCCACCTGAATGTTTTTTTCACCACCCACGCGTGTGTATTGTCGCGTGTCAAGGAAAGTGAGAAGTTTGGACTGCAGCGCCAGCGAAAGCTCTCCGATTTCATTGAGCAAAAGCGTTCCCCCCTCGGCCAATTCAAGCAGTCCCCTCTTGCGGCCGCAAGCTCCGGTGAAGGCCCCGCGTTCGTGGCCGAAGAGCTCTGATTCAGCTAGTTCCGGAGCGACGGCAGCGCAGTTTATGGAAAAGAAAGGACCTTTGGCTCGTCTGGAATGCTTGTGGATGTATCGTGCCAGGTAATCCTTCCCGCTTCCGCTTTCTCCCAGCAGCAGAATTGTGGATGGTCTCTCTGCTGCGATACGCACTGTGGCCAGGACGGATCTCATGGCCTCGGACGGATAGGGCTCGGGCGATTTGAGATACGCGTAGTCTTTAGGTTTTCGTTCCGTGACGTCACGCAGTATTCCACAAAGGCTTACTATTTCTCCTTCACTGTTCCGTAATGGAACCCTGATCTCGTGATACACTACGGGTAAGCCTTGAATTTTCCGTGAAAATTCACCTTCTATGGTTGCTCCGTTAAGAACTCGCTTTTCTACATCGGAGAAATACGACCATTCTTCCGTGGGGAACAGGTCCTCATCCTTCCTGCCTATAATGTTGGATGCGGCTAGGCCCCAGCAATTTTCCATTGCTGGATTGACATCAATGTATCTCAGATTTTTGTCCTTCAGAAAAATGCAGTCCTTGGCCCCTTCAAAGATCGCCCTGAAACGTTCTTCGCTCTGGCGTAATGCCTGTTCCGCCCTCTTCCGACTCCGGCGTGTCTCTGCTTCACGCAATTCCCGGTCAACTGCCGGGACAAGCCTCGCCAGGTTGTTTTTCATGACGTAATCGTGTGCCCCGGCTTTCATTGCAGCTACCGCCGTTTCCTCTCCTATTGCTCCTGATACGATAATGAACGGAATATCGAGCTGCTCTTCCTGCACCAGGCTCAGTGCAGCCGTGCCGCTGAAACGAGGAAGGCAGTAATCCGATAGGATCACGTCCCAATCTTTCTCATCGATAGCTAGACGCAATTCCTCGCGTGTTTCCACTCGGTGGAATATCGGTTGGTACCCGCCTCTCCTTAGCTCTCGTATCAAAAGAGTCGCATCTGCCTGCGAGTCTTCTATCATCAGTACCCTAAGTGATGATTTCATCGGCAGTCCCCTCGGTGTAATAACCATTTTCGTCATCAGCCTCAATTGTCAAATCCGTATTGGGGAGGGTAAAGTAGAAAGTCGCCCCCTTATCAACGGCCGCTTCGGCCCATACTCGTCCCCCGTGACGGTTTACAATTCTTCTCACAGTGGCCAACCCAACCCCTGTGCCTTCAAATTCATCCGAGCGATGAAGACGCTGAAAGACCCCGAAGAGTCTCGAAGAAAATTCCATGTCAAAACCCGCGCCGTTATCGCGCACGAAATATATAGGCTCATTGCATCGATTCGTGCATCCCAATTCTATGCGTGCCTTCGAGAGCTTTCCCGTGAACTTCCAGGCGTTTTGAAGCAGATTCTCCATTGCTATTCGTATCAAGTTGAAATCAGCTTTTACCTCAAGATCCGGCTCCACTGTAAACTCGACGTTTCGCGAAGGCTCGGCTCTCCGACACTGTGCGATCAAGGTAAGCGCCAATGCTGCAAGATCCACCCCGGTCACATGCAACTCAGCGCGCGTTACTTGCGAAAGCTTCAACATGTCGTCTATAAGCTGCTCCATGCGACGGCTGGTTGAAAGCAGGCCATCCAGATAGTTGTGCCCCTCTGCGTCCAATTTATCTCCGTAATCCTCAATCAGGGCCTGACAGAGTCCGAAGATTATTCTGGCCGGCGCCCGCAGGTCATGGGAAACCGAGTAGCTGAATGCTTTCAGTTCCTTGTTGACTTCTTCCAGTTCGCTCGCTCGAATTGTCAATTCCTGGTTAAGCTTTCGTACCTGGTCCTCAGCGTGTTTGCGCACGGCCACTTCCATTTTGAGTGACCTGTTGGCCTGCTCAAGCTGGAAGGTCCTCTCTCGAACGTGATTTTCCAGGTTCTTGTTCAGAATCCGGATTTCTTCTTCAGCCCGTTTGCGGTCGCTCACATCGAGCATGACTCCCTGAAGAAAATCAGAATGATCGGCCTCGCCACTTATGGGCCTGGATGCGTCCCTGAACCAAACAGTCTTGTTGTTTTTGGTCAACATTCTGTATTCGGAAACAGACGTGACTCCCTGCGAAAATGCATGTTCTAGGCCGCATATCACCGTCTTCCGGTCTTCCGGGTGCAGTCGCTCAAGCCAGATCGTCGGATCGGTCTGAAATTCGTTCTGAGTGAATCCGAGCAAGCTCTCAACCTGTGGGCTCACATATACTGTGCCGAAGTTTTCCCTGGCCATGATGTACGTTATGGCCGGAATCTGCTCCACAAGACTCCGGAATCTGGATTCCGCTCTGCGTAGCTCGGCTTCGGCCAGTTTTTTTGCAGTGTCGTCGAGAATGATCCCCTCGTAATGGGTTATATGGCCGTCTTGATCGCACCGAATGCAGTGTGCCCCCGTGACCCACCGTGCATCTCCAGTTTTGGTTAGCATTCTGTATTGTTGATGACATTCCGTTTGCTTATCAGGCGCACATCGGGCAATTCCAGTAACCACTCGATCAAGGTCATCAGGGTGGATCATTTTGACAAAAGAGACTTTTTCGTCAAGAAACTCTTCTTTAGTGTAACCGAACTGAATTATGTTGTCCGATACAAATTCGACGGGCATATCATCGGTATTTTGCGAGAGGAAAACTACTGCCGGACTCCTGTTTATTATGGATTCAATTTCCGTCAATCGTTTCAA